>NZ_CAJOJM010000013.1:0-33665 GCF_905234905.1 Methanobrevibacter sp. UBA188
GATTGGTTTTAATTCATCAAAATTCTTTATCTCTTCAGCTATTTTAATGTCAATCTCTTTTCCCTGTTCTTTAAGTGCACAAAATGGAGTCACGCCTCCGATGATACAAATTCCTACCATTCCATCAGGAACAGGTACTCCTAAAATATCATTTCCCTCTTCAGAAATGGATATTACTCCACCAATTCCTATTTTATTTAGTTTGTTTAATATTTCAATTGTTTGATCTCGACAAACTCCAGGAATTAGTCTGAAATTGGCAGGCAATGTTCCACTGCCTTCGGTAATCACATTCAAAACTGATGTTAAATTGGAATTTGTGAATGCGTCTAGGGGTGTGACTGATGTTTTTTTGTAAGAAATCAGGTTTGTGAATTTGGTTGGTCTTGAATCTTCAATTTTTAAAAGTCCGCCGTATTGAAGTTGTGATGCGATTCCTTCACTTAAAAGTATTCCATCAATTGTTGTACCGCAAAGGGTTGTTACTTCAATTCCACCATCATTTCCAACCTTATTTATATTAACGTAAGGGCTAACAGAAAGACCACTTTCAAAAATTTCTTTAAGTATATTGATTGAATCTTCATTATAAACAGTTGATGTGTTTACAACTACATTACCGCTTTGTGTGATATAGTTAAAGTCAGTTAAATATATCATTTCTTCAAATTTTGAATGGGTGAAATCAACCTGGTCGTAAATCAGTCCCTTTTCTAATTTTTCACGACCCAAATCTGTAATTTGCCTTCCGGAATATCCCATTCTTTCGGTATATCCTTTTTCATCCAAAATCTGCATATGGTATCTGACAGCACGTTCGCCCAAATTAAAACCCTTGTTCTTTAGCTCATCGGCAATGAATTTGGAACCAGTGGGTTTGTCCTGTACACTCAATATCCTTAAAATTTCAATCATTCGGTGTTCTGATTCTGACATTAAAAAGCCTACTTCATGGTTATTTTTAAAATTAAAAAATAATATTTAGATTTAAATATCTAAATATTTTCTTTGTTCGTATCCGAATACTTGGACACGATATTCGTCCCATTCTTGATATTTGAGCTCTAGGAATTTTTCGCTGACATGAGGTCCGAGCGCATTGAGTATTAATGGGTCTTCTTCTAAAGAGTGGTATGCTTCCCATAAACTTGTTGGCAGAACTTTAATGCCTCTTGCATCTCTTTCTTCCTCACTCATTCTGTAAATGTCATCTTCAACAGGTTCTCCTGGGTCAATCTTATTGACGATTCCGTCAATACCTGCTTCAAGCATTACTGTGAATGCAAGGTATGGGTTACATGCTGGGTCTGGAGACCTATATTCAATACGTGTAGCTTTTCCACGAGCTGCAGGCACTCTGATTAATGCGGATCTGTTTCTAAGACCATATGCTCTGTATACTGGGGCTTCAAAACCAGGAACTAAACGTTTGTATGAGTTGACAATTGGGTTTGTAATTGCTGTTATTGCAGGGGCGTGTTTGAGAAGACCTCCCATGAAATAGAGGGCATCTTTGGAAAGGCCATTTTCTGAATCAGGGTCTGAAAAGAGGTTTTTATCACCTTTAAATACGGATTGGTGACAGTGCATACCACTTCCGCTCACGCCGAAGAAAGGTTTTGGCATGAATGTGACTCTGTAATCCAGTTGGTCAAATGTAGCCATATTGTCTACAATAGCCTTAATAGCTTGTTTGAATGTAATTACTGCATCAGCTGTTTTGAGAGCGTCCTTAAATTTAAATGCAATTTCGTTTTGACCCGGTGCCACTTCGTGGTGTGAAGCTTCAACTTCAAAGTCAAGGTCTTCTAAATTCAAGGTCAATTCTCTTCTGAAATCAGGGCCTTTGTCCAAAGGTTCAACATCGAAGTATCCTGCATTATCGTAAGGCATAGGATATCCATTTTCATCAATGTCAACAATAAAGAATTCAGGTTCAGGACCTATGTTGTATTGCAAGCCCATATTTGCAATGTGTGCCAATGATTTTTTCAAGACTCCCCTTGGGTCTCCTATAAACGGCTTTCTGTCAGCGGTCCAGATGTCACAAATGAATCTGCATGTTGCGGATTCTTCAGGTCTCCATGAAAGTCTTGAATAAGTGTCAATATCAGGTTTTAATACTAAATCACTATCATTAACTCCGACAAATCCTGCAATTGATGAACCGTCAAATAACATTCCTTCATTAAATAATTCACTCATATCTTCCCCATTGAATGGGATTACAATGTTTTTGACAGTACCATTAATGTCTACGAATTGTAATCTGATAAATTTAATATTATCTTCTTTCATTTTTTCTTTTATACGTTCTATTTTTTCTTCTGGAATATCACTCATCTAAATCAAGCTCCAAATCCTTGTGGGTTTGAATTTTTATAGTCGGAAATATATTTCCTATTAAGGTTATATCTATTATTCATTACTATATAAAGATTTTGAAAAAAAATAATTATATGGCGAGATTATCTGATATTAATGTATAAAATTAATTTAATTTTATAAATTATATTTAGATATTTTATTAATTTGTAAATATCTGTTCAATTTACAATAAAAAAGAGTAAAAAAAGTGAGCCATTGTTAAAGTTCTTCTATTTCAAATGACTCGAAATTCAATAAATCAAAGGTCAAAATTTTTGGTGCAACAGTAACTTTGCCGACACCTGTTATGATTTTAAAGGCTTCTGTAGCTTCAAGACAACCAATCAAGTTTGGAGCAGGTCCAAGAGCTGGCGGGGTTCCTGAAGAAATGCCTTTCAATTCACCGAGTGTTTCATCATTTAACTCTTTTCCGAGTGATGGCAGGTTGAACATTTCCTCATAACTTTTGGTATTTGATAAAAATACGGTGACTTGACCCAATGTTCCATGGATGGCTCCATGAATGAACGGTATTTTATATTCTCTGGCCTTTCTTGAAACTATTACTCTAGTTGTGATGTTGTCAAGGGCATCTATGACAATGTCTGAGTTTCCAATGAGTTCGTCAACGTTTGTCAAATCAACATGCTTTGTAAAATTGATTACTTTCACATAAGGATTTATCGATTCAACTTTCTGTTTTGCAACCTCGCTTTTTTCCAGGCCGATGTCATTTACGGTTGCAAAGGTTTGCCTGTTTAAATTTGTCCAGTCAAAGACATCTTCATCAACCAAAACCAGTTCGCCAACGCCCATCCTTGCAAGCATTTCAATGGTTTGGCCACCAATTCCGCCACATCCGATAACTGTAATCCTTGAATTTTTGAATTTTTCCTGTTCGCTTTTTTCAACAATATCCATTTGGCGGGTCATAATTTCCCAATACTTGTTGTCAGTTGTCATATTATCACTAAAAGTGGTCAAATTCGCTTCCAAAGTATTCATGAACCTTAACCAATTCTTCTGGAATGTCCAGCATTTGAGTACAAAATGGGATGCATTCCATACATTGCACACAACTGTCTGCTCTTGAATCATCATCTATAAGGCTAAAATACTGCATTGCACTTGCTTTTGGATCATTCAGCATGTGTGCAATGTTATATTCAGTCAAACAGTTTATGATGTCCACCCCATGAGGACAAGGCATGCAATATCCGCATCTGGTACAGTTGTTTCCTAAAAATGTCCTGTATGTTCTTGCAACTTCTCGGATTAATTCCTGATCATTTTCACTGATTTCATCAATCTTATTTGCAATTTCAATATTTTCCTTAACCTGGTTGAGTGATGTCATTCCACTTAAAACGCAATCGACATCATCCCTGTTCCATAAATATTGCAAAGCCCATTCAACAGGTGTTCTTTTGACATCAGCACTATCCCATAATGTTTGAACTTCCTTAGGAATGTTTTGAACTAACCTTCCACCCCTTAAAGGTTCCATTATCATACTTCCAATATTGGTCTCTTTCAGATAATCCAATCCCATAACACCTGACTGGTAATATTCGTCCAGATAGTTCATTTGGGTCATGACGACTTCCCATTTTGGATATTCATCTATGATTTCAATCAGATAATCTACTTCTATATGTGAAGAAAATCCAACATGCTTTACCTTGCCTGTTGTTAAACAGTCATCAAGAAAATCAAGAACATCCAAGCCTTTTACCTTTTCCCAATCCGGAACGGTAAGGGAGTGGAGCAGATAAATGTCAATATAATCGGTTTGAAGTTTTTTAAGCTGTTCATCAAGATAAAAATCAAAATCTTCTTTTTTTTCAATAGCCCATGAGGGGGACTTTGTCGAAAGTAAAATATCTTCTCTGTAATTATTTTCTTTTAAAAACTCTCCAACAAAGGTTTCGCTTTCCCCACTGCCGTCTAAAGTTTTGCTGTGGTATGGATATGCGGTATCGATGATGTTAATTCCATTTTCAATTCCGTATGTTAACATCTCGATGGCTTCACTTTCGATGATTTCATCGTTAGAACCAGTTGTTGGAAGTCTCATTGTTCCAAAACCCAGTCTTGAAACTTCTAAATTGGTTTTACCAAGTTTATTATATAACATTTTCAAATCCTCAATAACTTAACAATGATAGTTTAATTGATTAAAATATAAAATTGTTATGATTTGAAAAAAATTCTTTAAAAAAATAGTTAAGATGGAAAATTCCTGGGATTTAGGATGCCGGGGGCGGGATTCGAACCCGCGATCTCACGGTATCCCAGGAATAAGTCAGAGCACTGCTTTATTACCCTATGAGCCGTGCGCTCTAACCAGCTGAGCCACCCCGGCATCTAACAAATATATATATTTTTATCATTACATTTAAAGTTTTTGTTTTTATAGCTTTTTTTTAAAATTTCATTAAAAAACATTAAATTTAATAACTCATAAAAAAATATAATTTATTATAATGATTTTTATCGTGATATTATGAGTAAAGTTAAAGATATGTCATTAGCACCAGAAGGTGTACGTAAAATTGAATGGGTTCAAAAACACATGCCTGTTTTGGAACACATCAAAGCTGAATATGAAGAAACCCAACCTTTCAAAGGAATTACTATCGGGTCATGTTTACATTTAGAACCTAAAACAATCAATTTAGGTTTAACTCTAATGGCTGGTGGGGCTGAAGTTGCAATGACTGGTTGTAACCCATTATCCACTCATGACGATGCGGTTGCAGGAGCAGCAGACCTTGGTTTAAACGTTTACGGTTGGAGAGAACAGGACGATGAAGAATATTACCAAACCATTAACATGGTGCTCGACCACAAACCGGACATCATCATCGATGATGGGGCAGACATGATTATGGTACTCCACAACGAAAGAACTGATGTATTAAAACACATCAAAGGTGCATGTGAAGAAACCACAACCGGTGTACACAGGCTTCAAGCAATGCATGCAGACGGAGCATTAAAATTCCCAGTTATTGCAGTAAACGACGCATACACCAAATACTTATTTGACAACAGATACGGAACCGGTCAATCAAGCTTCGATGCAATCATGGGAACAACCAACATGGTCATCGCAGGAAAAACCGTAGTCGTATGTGGATACGGATGGTGTGGAAGAGGACTTGCACTCAGAGCAGCAGGTCTCGGAGCAGATGTAATCGTAACAGAAGTAGATCCAATCAGAGCACTTGAAGCTAGAATGGATGGTTACAGAGTAATGACCATCAGAGAAGCTGTAAAACAAGCGGACTTAATCATAACCGTAACCGGAAATGCAGATATTATCTGCGGTGATGACTTCAAATACATGAAAGACGGATGTATGCTTGCAAACTCCGGACACTTCAATGTAGAAATCAACAGACAAGACCTTGAAGCAATATCAACTCAAGTAAAAGAAGTACGTGAAAGTATTGAAGAATTCACTACAAAAGATGGACGTAAAATCTATCTTTTAGCTGACGGTCGTTTAGTAAACTTATCCGCTGCACGTGGACAAGGACACCCTGCTGAAATCATGGACATGAGTTTTGCTGTACAGGCATTATCTGCAAAACACATCCTCGAAAACGATTTACCTGTTGGTGTAACCAAAGCACCTGATGAAATCGACTACACCGTAGCAAGTATGAAACTCAAAGCTATGGGAATCGAAATCGATTCATTAACCGACAGTCAAAAAGCTTACATGTCAAACTGGCAAGAAGGAACATAAGTTTTCTTCTTTTTTTTTATTTTTATGTCTTATTTTAGATACATTGACAACGGTGAAGGTCCAACCAAGTTATTCATTGGTGGAGTTCATGGTAATGAAGGTGTAACTTCTTTAAAATTCATTAAGCGAATTGATGAGGAAGATTTATCTCCCGGACAATTCTATTTTTATAATTTCGATAAAACTAAGTACATCTCAACAATCAAAAAGGAGTACTATGAATCAGAGTTGGGCTTGAAAATTCTGGATTTAATCAATTACTTCGAACCGGATTTTTACACGGAGCTTCACTGCTACAATCTCAAAAACTATGATAAACTGACTTCAATGGAAAGATACAATCGTACAGGTATTCCTCCATTGATTAAATTGGGAAATCATGTTCTGGTATCATCTGTATCACCACTTATCAGAATGACTTATTTTTCAACTGATACAGTTTGCAAAACCCTGGAATTTCCCTGCATTGAAAAATTAACTCCTGATGTTGTAAAAGAGTTTGGATTTGATAAGAAATTAGCTGTTGAATCCTATGAAAATTTGCTCAAATTAATACTAAAATCTCCTTCAAGACAGTATTTTGAAAGGGAAATGTTAGTGTGGTATAAAGATCAGGTTGATTTGGCAGTCCAATATGCCCAAATGGTATTCGGTGACGATTTTCCTCCGTACTGATTTTTTAAACAAATATAATGTTGCATATGACAGTATATCTAAAGGTTCAACGTGATTATATTGATGATATCAATATTTGCGAACATACTTTTTAAAAATTAGTGTGATGTTATTTAATGTCAATGATTCCTGTCTAAGGGTGGTGAGGAATCATCAACAATGATTCAAATAATAAGGTGTTAATAGCTTTCACCGTTCCCTTAACAGCTGCCATTAACGTGTTTATTTTTCTACAATGTGTTTGTGGTGGTATTGTAGAACATTACTTGAATCATTTAAATATTGGTTTGTTTTGTTATATAATCTTTTGTAAATGTAATTAAAACCATGCATCAAGACTTCCTTGTGCTGAATTGAGATTCTTAAGTTTGTCGGATGCTTTTATTACACGGTCTTCGGAAAATCCATGTTCATAACATAAAAATTCTATTATTTTGTCCTGTTTTGGTTTTTCCCATTTGATTTTGTAGTCCGTATTGACATTATGGTTTAGGAAAATGTCACGAACTTCATCCAAATCATGGGTAGATTCTTTTTGAAGTTCAGCTATTTTTTCTTTTAATTGTCCTTTTTTAGCTAATTTCAAGGCAGTTTTTGCACCTACTCCTTTTAAACCATCACAAAAATCGGTTCCGATTAGTATTCCCATATCCACTAATTCTTCACGGGTAATGTCAAGTTCCCTAAGAACCCTGTCCAGTTCGTAGAATTCCAAGTTTCCTAAATTGGAATTGATGGCAAGGTTTCGAACAACTCTTTTGGCTCCAAATAAAAGACAATCATAATCCTGAGAAGCAACTGCATATGCATCCCCATTTGCTACAAGGTATGCTGCCTGCGCTTCACCCTCTCCTTTGGCTTCAATGTATGGTATCCCCATTAATGTCAATAATTTTTTTGAGGATTCAATGATTTCCGGAGACAATTTTGATGATCTCATTGCAAATTTACGTGCTTTTTCAGTATCTCCTTCAGCTAATGCCTGCTTATATATTTTTTCTGATTCTTCTCTTATTTCTCTTCTTTTAGCTTGAGTTTCACTTTTAAGTTCAGGCGCTTTTCCATCAAAAACATAAATTGGCTTGATATCCTTTTCAATCATTGAGGAGTTTCTATACAGTATTCCACTTAGGTGTGATGTTATGTTCCCGTTTTCATCAGTCAGTGGCCTTCCATCTCTTTGACGGATTGTTGATAAAAATTGATAAAGAGTGTTAAACGCATCTATAGATACACTTCTACCTTCCAAATCCTTAAAACTAATATTTTTTGGTTCTACAATATCTTTTAATTTAACACCCATTTTAACACCTCATTAGTCTCTAAAATAACTTATAGGATATTTTTCTTCAGTCCATATTACTGGCTTTTTCCCATGTACCATGACATATCTGCGTGCAATTATGACTTCACTGGTGTGGAAGAGTTCCTGCAATATGGGGTTTGGCTTTTCAATGAAAATTTCATTAATTTTTCTCATGGTTTCAATATTGTTTTTTGCCATGATGCTTCCGGTTGTGAGACGTTTTTCAGATAGGTCTTTAAGAACGGCATCGCTGCATCTTGCTGTTGGGATGTATGAGCGTGCATAAATTAATGGACGGCCATTTTTATGCACGATTACTTCTCTGGAATCTATTTCATCTCCAATCTCAACATCAAGCAAATCAACAATAGTTTCATCAGCTTCCATAAGATGTTGATCTAGCACAAATAAATTGACAGTACCATATAAAACATCCAATATTGGTGTAACTGGTCCTTTTAGAGATAGTAGAATTTTTTGTGTAGTTGATAGAGTTATATTATGTTCATTTTCTAGTTCTGCTATTTTTTCCCGTGTTTCGTTAATTAGTTGGTTTCCTTCATAAATCATTTAAAGCACCGTTTTAAATTTCTTTAAAATATGAAATTGGGAATATTTCCTTAATCCACATGAGTATTTCGTTGTTGCTTATAATAACATAATCACGAGCCAACATTTCTTCGTCAGTATCAAATATCTCTTTTAATTTATCGCTGGCTTTTTCAATATAAATATTGTTTATTTCTCTTCTGGATTCTATTCGGTAATTTTTTAAGATTCTTCCAATTGGTATATCTGCTCTAATCAAATCTGAGCATATTTCTTCACTACATCGGTACAATGGGATGTGTGATATTGCGTATATTAAAGGTTGTTCGTCTTTATGCATTATAACTTCTCTAAAGTTAATTTCTGTACCGACATCAACATTAACCAATTTTGCATGCTCTTCATCTGCATCTTCAAAATGCTGGTCAATGGTGGTCAAAGTGATTTTGCCATACAGCACATCTAAAATGGCTGTTATTGATCCGTCAGTAGTCAACAGTATTTTTTGTGTATTTGAGAAGTTTTTGTTGTTTTCTTGTTCGAGAGTATTGATTTTTTCGATTAAACGTTTATTTGCTTCGTTTTTTGATTTTTCCATTTTGATCACTTATAAATCTTTTGGATTGGTAATTACTCCAGTAATTGCTGAAGCAGCTACTACTTTAGAATTTGATAAGTATACTGAGGATTTAGGGTCCCCCATTCTTCCTTTGAAGTTCCTGTTTGTTGTTGATATGCAGACTTCTCCTTCAGATAACACGCCCATATGTCCACCTAAACATGGTCCGCATCCAGGATTGCAAATGATTGCTCCGGCGTCAATGAATGTTTCAATATATCCTTCATGCATTGCCTGTTTGTAGATTTCACGGGAAGCAGGAAGTATCAACAACCTTACATCATCATTAATCTTTTTATTTTCAAGTATCTCACATGCATCTTTCAAATCGGATAATCTGCCGTTGGTACATGAACCTATTAAGCACTGGTCAATATGTGTTCCTTCAATCTGTGATATTCCTTTAACGTTGTCAACATCATTTGGACATGCAATCTGAGGCTCCATATCATCAATATCAAAGTGCATTTCCTTTTTATAATTGCAATCCTTATCTGATTTTACAATATTCAATTCAGATTCACGTTTGCCGGTTCTTTGGCAAATGTAATCAATGACTTCACGGTTTGGTTCCATTATTCCATTTTTGGCACCCATTTCAATGGCCATGTTGCACATGGTTGCTCTTCCTTCAACGCCCATATTTTCAATGCTTTCTCCACAGAATTCGGCGGTCTGATATGTTGCGCCTGCGATTCCAACCTCTCCAATGATATTTAAGATGATATCTTTTGGTGCAATATATTCATTCAATTCACCTGTGATTTCCATTTTAATGGCTTCAGGAACCATAAACCATGTTTTGCCTGTAGCCCAAACCATTGCAAGGTCAGTTGCACCCATACCTGTTGAAAATGCTCCAAATGCACCATAAGTGCAGGTATGTGAATCGGCACCTACAATAACTTTTCCAGGTTCCACCAAACCCATTTCCGGAACTACCTGGTGGCAGATTCCTTCACCGTGAATAAAATTTTTAGTAATATTTTGACTTTTAATAAAATCACGACAAACCTTTTGAAACTCAGCTGAACCTATTGTATTAGCTGGAATGTTGTGATCAAAAATAATGGCTATTTTATCACTGTCCCAAACTTTATCAGCCACTTTTTCAAAAGTTTTTATGGCAGGGGGAGAAGTTCCGTCATGTGACATCGCAAGATCAACTGGAATTTCGATTATTTCGCCGGGACTTACTTCATGGCCTGCTTTTTTTGATAAAATTTTTTCAGTAATATTCATGCTGTTACCTTATTTTTTTGTATTTTTGACAATTTCTTTGAAAACGCTGTCGTTGATGTATTTTCCTTCTTCTCTTTGCTTTTTGACTTGTCTTACAATTTCAATAAGCTCATCATCACTGACATCAAGTTCACATTCACTTAATTTTGCCCTTACCGCTCTGCATCCAGAGTGTTTTCCTAAAACGAGCTGTCTTTTTTGACCAACTAATTCAGGAACATATGGTTCATAGCATAACGGTTCTTCAATTACAGCATCAACATGAATTCCGGATTCGTGTCTGAATACATTATTTCCAACGACAGGTTTATTATATGGGATTGGAAGACCGCTGGCATTTGATACGAGGTCGGATAACTCCTTGATATATTTGGTTTTGAATCCTAAATCTTTTCCATAAAGAATTTTCAAGGCCATGATGAGTTCTTCAAGGGAAGCATTACCTGCCCTCTCACCAATACCGTTCACTGTTGTGGATATACCTTTGGCACCTGCAAGAACTCCTGTAATTGAATTGATGACGGCAAGACCGAAATCGTTGTGGCAGTGAAGAGCTATATTTACATCAATGTCCTTTACAAGCTCTCTGACCATATAATCAATACCTTGTGGAGTAATTGCACCTGTAGTGTCTGCTATATGGACTCTGTCAGCTCCACAGTCCTGAGCTTTCAAGTAAATTCTTTTCAAAAATTCGATATCGGTTCTTGTAGCATCTTCCGCTGAAAATGCAACATATAAACCATGATCTTTAGCATAATCAACCGCAGTTTCACATAGGTTTATTGCATCCTGACGGGTAATGTGCATTTTATGGTCTAAATGAATATCTGAAGTTCCTACAAAGGTAATGATTCCGTCCACATCACAGTCAAGTGCAGCATCAATATCTTCAGGTTTTGTCCTTGTCAATGCTAATATGTCAGCATCAAAGCCTTCATTGGCTATTGTTTTAACAGATTCTCTTTCTCTTTGAGACACTATCGGAAAACCTGCTTCAATTTGATGAATTTTAAATTGATCAAGCTTTCTAGCTATTTCAAGCTTGTCATTAAGGCTAAAACAAACTCCTGGGGTTTGTTCACCATCTCTTAAAGTTGTATCATAAATAATAAAATCTTTTGGAAAGGCTATTTCACTTTCCTTATTATAATGACTTATAAAATATTGCAAATTATCACTTCTTAAATTTAGTATATATAATATTTATATTACTTTGTCATATTATTATAGGTTTTCTAAAAGTTCAAGATATGATGTTCTTTCAAAACCTTCTGTGATGCCTAATTTTTCAAATAATTCAAAAATGCTTTTTTGAGCATCATCATAGTCATTGCCGTCTTCAAGAGAAATTTCTATTTCCATATAAGGATTTAATCCTTCAACATCATCCAATGAAATTTCAAAATTTTCATAAGTGTAATATTGGCGGTTTTTTCTGACGGTTCTGACTTCCTTAAATCCTATTTCTTCAAAAATATCTTTTGCTTTGCCGGCACTTTCAATGCTCATCTCGACTTCTTTTCTAGTTTTGGCATCTTTGTTAAGTTTCGGACCTTTGTAAGTGATGAAAATATTATTGTTTGTTGTTCTAATCCTTAAAGCTTCATCTGTTTGCGCAAAATCCACAATTGGACTTGCAAAATAGATGTCTTCTTGGAATTCCTTTTTACTTTTGATCGCACCTAGATTTTCAAGTCTTTTTTCCATTTCCTCAAAGCTATCGATTTTAGCTTTCACTTCAACTTCTATCATTTTTATCAACTAATTATTTTTTTGTTTTGTCGATTGTTATATATTACTGAATTTTTCAAATTGCGTTAAAGTTAATATTTTTATTAGATTATGGGGGTGAATTATTAAATTTATTTGGGTCTTTTTGTAGGTTATCCATTTATTTCTCCATCGTTTTTTTGAAAGTAATTTCAAAATTCAAAAGTTATTTTTCTTAATTGAATAATCAATTTTTAAAAAATTAATCCAAACTTAATGATTTTATAAATGACCCATTAAAATGTAGCAACATTTATAAATAAGTAGGTTCTATATATTGTTTTAATTTTATATATAATTAAAATACTTATTTTCAAAATTTAAAATTTTTAACTTTTTTTGCAATTTTCAATATATACTTTAAATAAACATACATTTATATACTATTTAAATTAAATATTTTATTAGTAAAAATTTAACTGATTTTTTGTTTTCTTAAATTTTACTTACTTATTTTAAAAACACAATTGGAGGTTTTAAATTGACCGATGTTGACATAAAAATTGAAAACATTGTTGCTTCTGCAAGCATTGGTAAAGACATAGTTCTTACTGAAGTGTCTCAAGCTTTGGAAGGGGTTAATTTTAATCGTGAACAGTTTCCGGGATTAGTTTTTAAACTTAAAGATCCTAAAACAGCAGCATTAATTTTTAGCTCTGGTAAGCTTGTATGTACTGGAGCAAAGTCTATAGATGATTCCAAATTGGCAATCAAAAAAACTGTGGACTTAATGAGGACTGTCGACACCGACATTCCTGAAGAATTTGAAATTAAAATTCAAAATATTGTGGCTTCTGCAAACTTAGAATCCACATTAAACCTAGAAGCAGTAGCTTTAGAACTTGAAGATACTGAATACGAACCGGAACAATTCCCTGGTTTAGTATATAGGTTATCCGACCCTAAAGTGGTCTTATTATTATTTGGTTCTGGTAAAGTTGTATGTACTGGAGCTAAAACAAAAAGCGATGCCAAACTTGGTGTCGAAAGAGCTTACGACAGATTAAGTGAGCTAGATTTAATATAATTGGTGGTATTATTGATTAAACTTGTAGTATTTGACTTAGATAACGTTATTATTGATGGTGAAGCGATAGATGAGATAGGAAAATTAGCAAATGTTGAAGATGAAATAGCTGAAATTACTGAAAAGGCTATGCAAGGTGAAATAGACTTTGAAACTTCTATTAAAGACAGAGTTAAACTTCTTGAAGGAACTTCTATTGAAGAAATAGAAAAAGTTGCTGATGAACTTCCATTAATGCCTGGAGCTGAAGAAACCATCAATGCTTTAAAAGAAAAAGATTTAGATGTAGCTATTATTAGTGGTAGTTTTGATGTAGTGGCTGAAAAAGTTAAAGATAAACTTGGAGTTGACGCAGTTTATACTAATAGTTTCTCAGTCGAAGATGGTAAATTAACTGGTGAAGTGACTGGTCCTTTAGTATCTGGATCTAAATTAGATGTATTAAAAGACCATGTTGAAAAAGCAGAAATTACATTAGATGATGTAGTTGCTGTTGGAGATGGCGCTAATGACATTTCCATGATTGAATCAGCAGGTTGCGGAATTGCATTCAATGCTAAAGATTCTGTAAAAGAAATTGCTGATATTGTAGTAGAAGAAAAAGACTTAACAAAAGTCTTAGATGAAATTGTTAATCAATTAACCACTGATGATGCTGAAACTGAAACTGTAGAAGAAGAAGCTCAAGAAGCTGAAGAAGAAGTAGTTGAGGAAGCTGCTGAAGAAGAAGCTCAAGAAGAAAAACCTAAAAAAGCTGATAAAGGTCTTCCTAAATCTGATTTTGTTCTCGCTGACACTATGGAAGGTGTAAGAAAACAAAAAGATGAAAAAGAAGCTGAAATCTCCAAAGTTGCTGAAGAAAGGGAAGAATATAACAAAATAGCTAAAGAACAACGTAAAATTAGGGATGAATTAAACGCATCTTTAAAAGAAAACTTAAATAAAGCTATTGAGTACAGAAACGAGCGTAATGAAATCAACAAAGCTGTTGAAGCTGCTAAAAAAGCTCGTAACGATGCTAATAATAAAATTAAAAATCTTGAATGGTCTTCCGGTAAACGTGACAAAATCAAAATAGAAAACGAAATCAAAAAAATCGATAAAATTATTGAAACTCGCGTTTTAGACATCAAGAAAGAAAATCAGCTTGTTAAAAATGCTAATGATTTAAGAAAACAGTTAATGGATATTCATGAAGATGAATCCGTTAAATCTGAAGCTCAAGAGCTCAAAAAATTATCTGAAGAAGAGCATGAAAAAGTTATTGAACTTTCCGAAAAAGCTCAAACAGCTCACGAAGAAATGCTTAAATACTTCAGAAAAACTGATGACATTAGAACTGCAGCTGATGAAGCTCACAAAAAATTCATTGAAGCTCGTAAAAATGCTTCAGCTAAACATGAAGAATTCAAAGCTATCTTAAGCGATATCCACGTCATTAACAAAAAATTAGGTTCCAACAAACCTAGACGTAGAAAATCTGAAAATAAAAGTTCTTCTGGCGGTAACAAAAACCGTGAAGAAAAAGAAAGAGCTGAAGAAATCTTTGAAAAATTCAAACAAGGTGGAAAAGTCTCTACTGAAGAGATTTTACTCTTACAAAAATACAACATAGGTTAATTACATTAACCTCTTTTTTTTACTTTTTTTAGGGTTTTACAATGTCTGAAGAAAAAATTGAAACTTGTTTTATCTGTGGCAAAAAATTTGATATGAATAAGGCAGACCTTGCATATTATAGAAATGGCCAATTTCCAATATGTGATTTTTGTGCTGACTTTTATCGTTTTTATAATGAAGACTTAACTTCTAAAAATGAATAATTGCTTATTTTTTTATATTTAAAATTTTTTCTGGTTTTTTGGATATTTTTTTCCGTTAATGCAATTTTTTTTTTAAACTTTTCAATAGTAATATTTTTATATTAAAAATTTCATTAAAATAATTTATAAAAAATTGAGGTAGGAAGAATATCATGCATGAAGTAATAATTTGCGAAAAACCAAATTCTGCTGAAAAAATTGCTAAAGCACTGTCACCCAGTGCCAAAAAGAAAGTTTATAACAAGAAAGTTAAATATTGGGAACTTAAAAAGGATTCTAAAGATATTACCGTTGTTTCTGCAGTGGGACATCTTTATTCATTAACTCCTAATAATCCTAAAGACAAGGTTTATTTTGATCTCCACTGGGCTCCTGCTTATGAGGTCAACAAGAGAGGAAGCGGTTTTACCAAGGATTATGTTCGAGCCATTAAAAAACTTGGAAAAAATGCAGATTCCTATGTTCATGCATGCGATTACGATACTGAAGGAACTCTGATTGGATATAATGCTTTAAAATATGCCTGCGGACAAAATAATCTTAGTAAAATTTCCCGTATGAAGTTTTCAACATTAACTAAAAAGGATTTGCTTGAAGCATACGACAATAGAATTGATTTGGATATGAATCAGGTGGATACTGGTATTGCAAGGCATGTTTTGGATTATTATTTCGGTGTCAATATTTCCAAAGCTTTGATGAAATCCGTAAGCAATGCAAAGCACAGATTTTTAAAATTATCTGCCGGAAGGGTTCAAACTCCAACTTTGTCCATTTTGGTAGATCGTGAAAAAGAAATCAAAGAATTTGTTCCTGAACCTTATTGGTTGATTAGGGCCATTTTAGATGGAAACATTGAGGTTAATCATGTTGACGGTAAAATATTTGATCGTGAAAGGGCTGAAGATATTTTATCTAAATGTGATGGTGCTGATGCGGTTGTTGACAAAATCAAATTGTCAAAATCCACAACCAAACCGCCTGTTCCATTTAATTTAGGAGGTCTTCAAACAGAAGCCTATAATGTATTCGGATTTTCTCCTAAAAAAACTCAGGTCATTGCTCAAAATCTTTATACTGCAGGTTATACTTCTTATCCACGTACTTCTTCTCAAAAATTGCCTGAAAGCCTCGATTTCAAATCAATTTTCAATCAATTAAAAAATAATCCCGAATTCGGTAAGCACATTGACAAGTTACCTTCCAAGTTAAAGCCAAATGAAGGTAAAAAAGAGGATGCTGCTCACCCTGCAATTCATCCAACAGGAATATTGCCTTCAGGACTGTCCAAGGATGACTTTAAAATCTACAATCTGATTGTGTATAGGTTCATTTCAGTTTTCTTCGAAGCTGCCAAATTCGAATCAATGACCACAACAGTAGATATTGAAGGTGAAAAATTCAAATTTGGTCGCAGACGAGTTATTCATAAGGGATGGATGGAACATTATCCATACAGGAAAATCGATGATGACGAGTTTCCGGATATCAGTGAAGGAGATTTGATTAAGGTTTTAGAAATAATTTCAGATGAAAAGGAAACCAAGCCTCCAGCAAGGTATAATCAGGCTTCATTGATAAGGGAGCTTGAAAAAAGAGAACTTGGAACTAAAGCAACCCGTGCAGATATCATTGATAAATTGTATGACAGAAAATACATCACAGGAGATAAGCAAATTGAAGTCAATCAACTCGGAGAGAACATGATTGATACTTTAAGTACTTACTGTAATGACATTACTTCTGAAGAACTCACTCGTGACTTTGAAAATAAATTGGAAGGTATAGATAAGAATACTTCAACAAGACAGGAAGTTATTAAACAGGGTGAAAAGGAAGTAAATGTAATTTTAGGTGATATTAATAAGAATTCCAAGGAAATTGGTTCCAAGCTTTATGAATCTTACCAGGAGAGTAATGTTGTTGGAACTTGTCCTACTTGCGGTGCCAATCTTGTAAAAAGATATTCTCCAAAAACAAAAAGTTCCTTTGTTGGATGTTCAGCTTATCCTGATTGTACAACAATATATTCAATTCCAAAGGGAACAAATTTCTTAAAGAAAAAATGTGAGAAATGTGGTCTTCCAATAATTTCTTTTGGAAAGCCACGTCAAAGGGCTTGCCTTGATCCAAACTGTGGCAAGGATAAGACCAAACCGCATGATCCTAAAGTTGTGGGCAAATGTCCTGACTGCGGTAAGGATTTGTTAAAACGTTCCGGACGTTATGGTGAATTTATCGGATGCAGTGGATTTCCTAAATGCAGGTTCACTTGCTCTGTAGATGAACTAGAAAATAAATTAAAATAAAATTTATCTTTTCTTCTTTTTTGTTTAATCCACAATATTTAATAATGGTGAATTAAATATATACTACTCAATAAAAATATTTTTTCATATCATGTTTTAATATTTTTATTTGTTTCTTAATTATTTTAATTAAATTTACTGGAAATTCTATATCTTTATGGAATTTTTATAGAATGAGATGAATAGAGGATTTATATGAATAAACAAACAATATTAACAGTAGGTAAATCAATACTTATTATCTTGATTTTGTTAGCTGTTGTTTTTGCATTGAGGGCTCCTGCAGCCGATTTGCCATCAATGGATAACGAACTCAAAGCACAATATGTTGATTCATCCGGTCTTCCTTATTTCAGTGAAATGGATTCATATTATAACTTAAGGTTGACACAAGATTATGCAGATCACGGTTTTGTGGGAGACGAAATTATAAATGGTAGCGAATGGGATATGCATCGGTACGCGCCCGACGGGAATCAGATTAATTATGAGCTGGGTATCGTATATCTCACAAACTGGTTGCATGACGTAGCTAACAGTTTCTTTGGAGGAAACTATTCAATTAAGGAAATTGCGTTTTGGACTGGTCCAATCATATCTTCATTAGCTGTGATTCCGGCATTTATATTCGCTAGAAGAATATCTAACGATTGGGGAGCGATTGTTGCAACATTAATTATTGTTCTTGCTCCGAATTATTTCTCACACACATTCGCAGGATTTTTCGATACAGATATGTTCTATTACATATTTTCGCTGTTATTCGTATTTTTCTTTGTTGAATGTATACGGACGGACAATATTATTCTTAAAATAATTTATGCAATAATATCCATCGTTTCAATAGGATTATTCTCACAATCTTGGACTGGTTATATCTTTTACATAGGTTTGATGGGAATATTTTCCATTGTATATCTAATTGTATGTTATGTCTTCGACGTTGACAACAATAAAAGCGAATATTCGAGTAAAGTGTCTTGGTTTATCCATCAGGATGCGCTATTGTCACTTGTGATTCTTGGTGTAATTGGATTTGCCGGACTCGCTGTTTTCAAAGGAGTCGATGGAGTATTAGGAATATTTGGAAATTTAACTGGATTATTAAGCTTGCAATCTGCATCTAGGGTTGTAGGTGGATTCCCTAACGTACTTGTTTCTGTTGCAGAGATGCAACAACCATCCATGCTTGGTGCTGGAATGAATTCAATGTTCTTAGCTAGTACCAATGGTTTCATTAACGGTATCGGTGGTATAGCAGTATTTTTCGCAGCTTTAATTGTAGCTTATATTTTAGTTTCCAGATCTTGGAAATTCAGATCTGCAGGAAAAACAGTTCAAGTATCCGGAAAACCACAAAAAGGAGAAAGAGTTTCTGCTGCTGAAAAATTAGATGACGACCGTAAATTTAAGTTCTCATTTACGGATTTAAAATTCGGTGGTTCCAATGAGATATTGGCTAGTAAAAAATTAACAGTACTTTACGCAACATTATTTGTTGTATGGATTGCAGTTACTGCTCTTGCTGTAACTAGAGGTTCAAGGTTCATTACAACAATCGTATTGCCATTCGGATTATTGGCTGGTGTATTTGTAAGTTATGCTAGTGATTATATTAAAACTAGATTAAATAATGATAAATGGTTAGTTGTTATTGTGGCATTCTGTGGATTTTTAGCTGCAGTCCCATTAGCAACTATTAACACAATGTATGGAATAGCAATCTTTGCAGTTATATTTGCTATTGGTTTAGTTGCAATTTATGGAATGAAACCTAACGCATCCGTTAAAGTTCCGCTCAAGAAATATGTTGTTATTGCAGCTATAATTATTGCTCTTGTAACACCAACACTTTGTGGTGCTTTCCAAGTTTCTACAAATGTTTACCCAGGTACCAGCGATCCAATGTGGAATTCAATGGAATGGATTAAAGAAACTCAATCCAATGATACCGTAATTACATCCTGGTGGGACTTCGGTTACCTCTTCGAAATTGCTGCAGATAGACAAGCAACTTTCGACGGAGGTTCTCAGACAGGAAGCCGTGCTTTCTGGCTGGGTCAAGCTATGGGTACGGACAACCTGGATCTGTCGGTAGGTATATTTAGAATGCTGGATACAACCGGTGAGAGGGCAACTCAAAAGCTGGTGGATATTACTGGAGATTCCGGTCAATCAGTAGGCATATTACTTGATATTTTACCAAAATCATCTAGTGATGCACAAAAAACTTTAATGGATAAATATCATTTGAATTCAACAGCCGCTTCGGATATTGTTAATTTAACACACCCTGCAAATCCACGGCCTGTTATTTTCGTAGCATCTTCAGATATGCTTTCTAAAGCTGGTTGGTGGAGTTACTTCGGACATTGGAACTTTGAAAACCAAACCTCTGAAAACTACAACTACTTGGTACCGACAAGCACTATACAAGTAGCTCCTGGTCAAACCGCTAATTATACTTTAATGCAAGATTCAGGAATGACTGTAAATACAGTTATTGAAAGAGGAACAGGTAACAATACAACTACAGCACATGTTGAGTCTGTTTATACTGAAAATGGTCAAAAAATCATGATTAATGATACTGAATATAACCCATATAATGCTTCAAACATTATCGTGATTGAAAATAACCAAATCATGAAAAACGAGTCAATTAAAGGTGCTGAGAATGGTAACTTTACTATTTTCTTAGTTGGTAATAATAATGAATACACTCCATTCTTGATTAGTAATGAACTGGTTAACTCAATGTTCACTAGACTTTACCTTATGGGTGGAGCCGGTCAAAATCAGTTCACTTTAGTACATTCCGAACCGGGTGTAATGTTATTTAAAGTCAACTTTGATGGTAGTAGCAGTAATTCAACAGCTAGTGGAAATTCAACATCTAGCAATTAGATTAGGATTTTCCTAATCTTTCTTTTTTTTATTTTTTTTTTATGGTGATTTAATGGGAATAGAAGAGAAAATAAAGGATATTGAAGAAGAAATTCAAAAAACACCATACAATAAAGCTACTTCACACCACATTGGTAAATTAAAAGCAAAACTATCAAAACTTAAAGAAGAATCTTTACAAAGAAGCAGTGGTGGTACTAAAGGACAAGGTTTCCATGTTAAAAAATCAGGGGATGCTACTGTTGTTCTTGTAGGATTTCCTTCAGTTGGTAAATCTACTCTCTTGAATAATATTACAAATGCAGAAAGTAAAGTTGGTGCTTATCAGTTCACAACTTTAGATATTGTTCCAGGTGTCATGGAGCATAAAAATGCTAAAATCCAAGTTTTTGATATTCCTGGAATTATTACCGGTGCAAGTAGTGGTAAAGGAAGAGGAAAAGAAATTCTATCTGTTGCAAGAACTGCTGATTTGATATTGGTTGTATTGGATACTTTAAATCCACAGCATATTGATGTTATTGTAAAAGAACTAAGAGCTATTGGAATCAGACCAAATGAACAACCACCAGATGTTACAGTTAAGAGGAAAAAGCTTGGTGGTGTAAAGGTATCATCCACCTGTCCGTTGTCTCATTTGGATGAAAAAACAATCCGTTCTATCCTTAATGAATACGGTTATATTAATGCTGACGTTCTCTTCAGGGATGACGTTACAATGGATCAGTTCATCGATGTGCTTGATAGAAACAAATCCTATGTTCCGATGTTGGTTTTATTAAATAAGGTTGACCTTGTTGATGAGGCATACATTGAAGAGCTTAAGAAATACATTCCAGAATTTATTCCGATTTCCGCTGATAAAAATACAAATATTGATGAGCTAAAAGATATCATATTTGATAATTTGGACCTTGTCAGAGTATATTTAAAACCACAAGGCAGAAAAGCGGACATGGAAGATCCATTGGTTATCAAAAAGGGTTCTACTGTAATTGACGCATGCAGAAAACTGCATAGAGAATTCGTTAAGAATTTCCGTCATGCTAAAGTTTGGGGAACTTCTGTCAAATTCCCTGGTCAAAAGGTAGGTCCTGACCATGTATTGGATGATGAAGATGTTTTAAGAATTATTTTAAAAAAATAATTCCTTTTTTTTGATTTTTATGCGTAAAACTATTTTTATAACTGGTACTCCCTGTACTGGAAAAACTACTGTTAGTGAAGTTTTAGCTTCTAAATTAAATTGCAGATTGATTAAAATTAACGATTTGGCAATTGAAAATGATTTTATTTTAGGAATTGACGAGGATAAAGGCTATAAGGTCATCGATATTCCTGCACTCAATGAAAAAGTTTCTGAGATAATTAACGACAGTGACGAGCTGATTATTTTTGAAGGGCATTTGGCTCATTTGTGTGATGGGGCTGACAAAGTAATTGTTTTAAGAGTCAGACCTGAAATTTTGCAATCCAGACTTGAAGCCCGTAATTATTCCGAATCTAAAATCCATGAAAACCTTGAAGCTGAAGCAATGGGAGTCTGTACAGCGGAAGCATATGGTATTTATGGTGAGAATATCTCAGAGATTGATGTGAGTGATTTAACTGTAGATGAAATTGTTGATGTGATTTCCAGTATCATTTCAGGTAGTAATGATTATCCTGTTGGTGAAATTGATTTTATGGATTGGTTGATTTCAAATTCTTAATTATTATTTGATAGCAATTTTTCATTCTAAAAGCAATTTTCCTAAATCTTCATAATTTTTCTTTTTTAGGTCAATTTTTAACTTATTTTTATCTATTTTCATAATATGCAATTGTGCACTCTTGTAGTTCGAAAATATTTATATATGTTCGAGTTCAATATTAACATGATTGTTCTAGCTAGTTCAAACACAATGCAAAAGCGGTTAAAATTAATTCTTTGTGATTTTAATTTAAAATTATGTTCAAAGGTTGAAAGAAAGTGGATTGATACAATGTTAAATATAAATTTAAAAGATAATGTGGTTGAAAAGGTTAATATAATGTCTAAATTAACTAATAAAACTCCGGAAGAGGTTGTTAATGAAACTCTTTGGGATAATCTTAAAAAAATTGAAGATGTTCCGGATGAACTTGATTACGAAAAAATTTGGGGCATGTTGGAGCATGATAATCCTGAAGGAGATGATATTTTGGATAATCTCATACGCCTTGGTAAAGAAGGTTGGGATTAATCATTAATCAAACACCACGAGGAATTTTGATGATTTTTTTAGACACCACTTATGTTAATGGTTTGATAATTAAAAAAGATCCCTATAAGAAATCTTCAGAAAATATCAAACCATTTTTGGACAAAGAAGCAAAAGCAACCAACATCACAGTTCTAGTTGAGGTATTAAATAGTCTAAAGAGAAATAATTTTAATGGAAATGTCAAGGACATTGTTAATCAATTGTTTAATGTTCATATTTTTGATTTTTTGTCAAAAGAAGATTATAAAAAAGCTATGGAACTGTTTAGATTTTACAATCATGCCATTAATTTTGCAGATTGTACTATATTAGTATCTATGCAAAAACATGGAATTACCAGAATTGCAACATTTGATTCTGATTTTGACAAAATCCATTGGATTAATAGAATATGTGGGTTTTTTTAACTCATTTTAATTATTGTGAAATGATTCATCTTATTTAATCAATTAATTTCGTGTTATTGATGCAACTATTGTTTCGATGCTTTTGACAGATTTGATTATAAAATATTTTTTTCTTATTACTTCTATTTTTTAGAGAATTTCCAAATAATCCACAACCTTTATAAATAGTGATAAACATATTTATTCTTAATATTCATATTAACCTAAGGTTATCTTAACTATGGTTTTTGTTTTAATTTGCGCAAATCATTTTAATTCAATTTTGAATATTATATCCTACAAAAGGAGGATATTTTTGAGTAGAGGAAAACGACCAAAGTGGATGATTGAAATAGCGATTGAAAGAATGAATATTCTTTTTGAGCGTGCAGAGATGGAATTCATCACCCATCCTGAAAGATCCAATCGTTATGTTGAACTTGCTTTAAAGCTATCCACCAAATACAATACCAAAATTCCCGAAAAATGGCAAAGGAGGTATTGTAAGAAATGTAAGAAATTCCTTTACCCGGGTCATAATTGCACCGTCCGGCTAATTAACTCAGAAGTTAATATTTTTTGTGGTGAATGTGGCCATGTCATGAAAATTCCTTATCATAAGGAAAAGAAACTTAAAAGGAGAGCTAAATATGAGTCAATCAAAAAAAGAAATGATGAATAGAGCTCTTTCCGCGATGACAATTAATATTGGTAAGGCTGGTGTTAATGATAATGTTATTGAAGAAATCAAACGCCAACTTGAAGCTAATGAAATTGTTAAACTTAAATTTGCAAAAAATATCGCTAGAGATAAAGATGATTACATCGACGAAATTGTCACTAAAACCAGAGCGAAGCTCATTGACGTTAGGGGACATGTTGCTGTAATCTATAAGAAAAAGCCTTAAACATTATAAATTTAGAGTTACAGGCCCTATTTTTTTAGGTCTTAAATTTACAGTGGATTAAGCTACAATTATTTAATAAAATATTGGAGAATTAATATGACTACTGTATTTGATGTACCTGCAGATTTATTAATTGAAAAAGTCGCAGATGAATTAAAAAATAATGATAAAATCAATTCCCCTGCATGGTCCAATTTTGTCAAAACTGGTGTTCACAAAGAAAGAAAACCAGAAAATGCTGATTGGTGGTATGTAAGAGCTGCTTCTATCATCAGAAGAGTTTACATGGATGGTCCTGTAGGAGTTATGAGTTTAAGAACTTTCTACGGTGGTAAAAAAGACCGTGGTGTACGTCCTGAAGTATTTAGGAAAGGTAGCGGATCTATCATCAGACACGCACTTCACCAATTAGAAGATGCGGGATATGTAGAAAAAGTTGAAGGTGGAAGAGTTATCAGTCCAGCAGGAAGATCATTCTTAGATAAAATTTCTGCTGAAATCATTAAAGATATTCCTGAACTTGAAAAATACTAATTATAATTCGGAGAGTTTGATATGAGCGATTTAGATGAAATTCGTCAAAAAAGAATGGCTGAATTACAAGCTCAACAAGCTGCTATGCAGAATCAACAAATGCAGCAACAACAAGCTGCTGCACAGGCACAACAGCAAGAAGCACAAAGGCAACAGTTCGAAGCTCAGAAAAAACAAATTTTGGGTCAAATTTTGACTCCTGAAGCTCGTACTAGATTAGGCAATCTCAGATTAACAAAACCTGAACTTGTTGAACAAATTGAACTTCAATTAATTCAATCAGCTCAAGCTGGAAGTTTAAGAGGTAAAGTTACAGATGAGCAGTTAAAAGTCTTATTAAGACAAATATCTGGTCAGAAAAGAGAAATTAAAATTACAAGGAAATAATATCAATGAAAGCTGGTGTATTATATAGTGGTGGCAAAGATTCATCTTTCATGGCCGTGATGCTTAAGAGATTGGGTCTTGATGTAGAATTGTGCACTGCTAATTTTGGTGTTTATAAATCATATATTCCAGCATCTAAATCAGCAAAATCTTTAGGCTTTAATCACAGAGTTATTGATTTGGACATTGGTCTGTTGGATAAGACCTGTGATATGATTATGAATGACGGATTTCCGAATGATGGGATTAAATTCATTCATGAAAATGTTGTAGAGAATGTTGCTGAAGAATATGATATTATTGCTGATGGGACAAGACGTGATGACAGGACTCCAAAACTCAATATCAATCAAATAAAAAGTCTTGAAGACAGAAAAAACGTTCAATATATAAATTTGGACAGTTTCGGTCACAAGTCTGTGAAATTAATAACATCCAATTTGTTTGAAATTTCCCATGAAAAGTCAAATAAGGATAACAGCTCAGATTATGAGGTTGAAATAAGAACTTTGATTGATGAGAAAGGAGGAAATTCATTGGACATATTCCCTGAACATTATCAAACTCGTGTTATTGGATATAAAAAATAATTATTATTACAGGTGATAAAATGAGTAGAAATAAACCATTAGCTAAAAAATTAAGGATGGCAAAAGCAAACAAACAAAATAGGAGAATTCCAATCTGGGCTTATGCTAAAACTAACCGTAAACTTAGATACAGACCAAAACCTAGACATTGGAGAAGAAACAGTCTTAAATTATAATGAGGGGTTATTATGGAAAGAGTTTACACAATTCCACTTAGAAATGTGAAAAATGTTAAAAGGACTATCAGAGCTCCTAGAGCTATTAGAGAAGTTAAAAACTTTTTAACTAAACACATGAAAGCTGAAGATGTTAAAATTGATGAATCTATCAATCATGCTATTTGGGAAAGAGGTATTCAAAAAATACCTTCTAAAATTACTGTAAAAGCGGTTAAAGATGATGATGGTATTGTAACAGCTACTTTAGCAGAATAGCTATAGTACCTTTTACCATGCTATTGAGTAATGTGAGGTGACAATATGTTAAATAGAGTTGATATTGTAGGAAATCCGAATGTAGGAGTATTTATCATTGCAACCGATGATGTAGCTATTGTTCCTTATTCTCTTTTAGATGAAAAAGCGGAAATTATTAAGGAAACATTAGACGTCGATGTTGTTAAAGCTTCTATATCTGGTAGCAGTCTCATTGGATCTTTAGCTGTAGCTAATTCTAATGGTATCGTTGTTTCCCCACATGTGTTAGATAGAGAAATTGAACAATTTAAAAAGCTTGGTTTGAATGTAGATACCCTTCCAGGTCAATACACTGCAGTTGGTAATATTATTGCAGCAAATGACAAAGGTGCTATTGCAAGTCCGTTTTTAGAACCAGACGCTATTCAAGTAATTGAAGAAACTTTAGATGTTGATGTAAAATCTTCTTCTATCGTTGGAAGTGATATTATTGGTTCTTTAGTTAGCGTAACTAATAAAGGATTTTTAATGAGTAATCAGGCTATGAATAGTGAAATCAATTTTGCTCAAGAAGTATTTGGTGTAGAAGGAGACATAGGTACTGTTGGAAAAGGTATTCCATTAGTTGGTGCATGCATCATTTCCAATTCAAATGGTGCTATTGTTGCTAAAGACAGTACTGGTCCTGAAATGGCTAGAGTTGAAGAGGCATTAGGCTTTTTAGATGATTTTTAATTAATATATCATGAGGGATTTAATATGATAACAAAAATTTACAGAGTTAAAGGTACTTTTGTAATGGGCGATGAATATCATAAGTTTACCAAAGAATACAAAGCTACTTGTGAAGATGATGTAGAACAAAAAATCTATCAACGTTTCGGAAGTAAACATGGTATTAACAGGAACCAAATTTCTATTAAAGAAATCGAAGAAATTGCTCCTGAAGATGTTTTAGACCCAATCGTAAAAGAAATTTTATAAATACATTTAAGGTGTAATCATGGAAGATCAGCAAAGATTAAATAATCTTCTTAATGAAATTAATGCATACAGACAACAAGCAGACTTAATTCAACAACAAATTGAATTAATTCAAGCTTCCATTGCTGAAGTCGATGCATTATCCAACACTTTAGATGACATTGAAGGAAAAGATTCTATTGAAGCTTTCGTTCCTGTAGGTGCTGGTTCTTTCATTAAAGGGGAACTTAAAAGTACTGATGAAATTATTGTAAGTATTGGTTCAGGTATTGCTGTTAAAAAAGATGCAGACGGCGCTCGTGAAATCATTGCTGGACAAAAAGAAGATTTAAAAGACAGTTTAGATAAGATGTTAGCTAACTTACAGCAAGTCACTGACATTGTTGGAAATCTTCAAGCTCAAGCAGAACAATTAGCTGCTGCTGCTCAAGGCAATATGACTCAAATGGGTTAAATACTTTTACAATTTTTTCTTTTTCTATTTTTTTTAAATTTTACTATACTTTTTTTCAAAACACTTTTATATTAGTGATGTAATATATTTTTAGTGGAGGTTAACTCTTGAAATTTAATAGAACATTAATTGTTGGTTTAGCAATTTTAATGGTTTTACTTAGTGGATGTCTGGTTTTTGCAGAAGATACTAATGGGACTGATGACGGCCTTCTTGATAATGAAACTGATGTTGACGATGATCCAGAAGACAACGGTACTGAAGTGGATGACATCGGAGTTGTTAACGGTACTTTGCCGCCAGAACCTGATAATTCTACTGTCGATATATCTTATGCAATATCTAGTGAACCTACACAATCAGATAATGGCACTGAAGATGCAACTAAAAATGCCACTACCGTTTCAGATAATCATGCAACCGGTAATCCATTAGTAGTATTATTATTTGCAGCGGCAGGTATTGGTGCTGCTTCATTAAGACGTAGGAAATAATTTTTAAAGATTTTTTTTAAAAATCTTCTCTTTTTTATTTTTTTAACTAATTTTTTCATAATTTATATAATATAAAAAATATAAATACACATAATTAAATTTTTAACTAACTTTTAAGGTTGGGTTATTTTTGTTTGAATCATTAAAAAAGAAATTTTCACGTACAAGTGAAAAATTAGAAGAAGAGCTTATAGAAGAAGCTGAAAAAGAAGATAATCTTCAAGAGGAATCTGGTAAAAGATTTTCATTTTTCTCATTTGGTCGTAAAAAAGAAGAAAAGAAAGAAGAAGAGGATGAATCCAATTTAATTCCTGAAACTACTGAAGAAACTGAAGCTGAAGAAACTGAAGAGACAAAAGAATCTGATGATGGCGTTAAGGAAGAGAAAAAATCTCGCTTTTGGAGCAGGTCTAAGGATGAGTCTGACGATGAAGAGGATGTTGATGAATCCGACAAAGATGCAGATGATACAGAAGATGAACCGGATGTAGAAGAAGTTGATGAACCTGAAGAAGAGGTCAAAGAGGAGAAGAAATCTCGCTTTTGGAGCAGGTCTAAGGATGAGTCTGACGATGAAGAGGATGTTGATGAACCTGAAGAAGAGGTTAAAGGGGAGAAAAAGTCTCATTTCTGGAGCAGGTCTAAAGATAAGTCTGATGATGAAGATTCCGAAGACAAAGAAAAAGATGATTCTTCTGAAGAGAAAAAGTCTCATTTCTGGAGCAGGTCTAAAGATAAGTCTGATAAGGAAGACATTTCTGCAGATGGTGAAGCTACTGGAGGTTTATTCTCATTTGTCCGCGAAAAAACTATTTCTGAAAAACACGTTGAAGATATTTTATGGGAGCTTGAAATGGAGCTCTTGCAGGGTGATGTAGCTATGGAAGTTGCAACAGAAGTGGTTGACAGTGTTAAAAACGATTTGGTCGGTAAAAAAATCAAAAGAAGCAATGACATTACTGAATACACTTTCATTGCTTTGAGAAATGCTGTATCTGATATAATCGACATTCCTGGAAAATCAATGACAGAGATGATTGAAGAGAAAAAAGCTCAAGGGGAACCTCTTGTAGTGATGTTTGTTGGAATTAATGGTACTGGTAAAACTACAACAATCGGTAAATTGGCTAATTATTATCTTAAAAAGGGTTACACTCCAGTAATTGCGGCTTCAGATACATTTAGAGCAGGAGCTATTGAACAAGTTACTTATCATGCTGATAATGTAGGTGTTAAAATCATTAAACACAAAAAAGGTTCAGATCCAGCAGCTGTAGCATTTGATGCAGTTGAACATGCAAAAGCACAAGGAAAAGAATTAGTTTTAATTGATACTGCCGGTAGAATGCAAACTAATGTTAACCTTATGGATGAAATGAAAAAGATTAAAAGAGTTGCTAATCCTGATTTGGTTATCTTTGTAGGTGATGCATTAACAGGTAATGATGCAACAGAACAGGCAATCAAATTTAATGATGCAATTGACATTGATGGAGTTATTTTAACAAAAGCAGATGCAGACAGTAAGGGTGGAGCATCACTTTCAATCGGTTATGTAATACAGAAACCTATAATGTTTTTAGGTGTAGGTCAAGGATACGATGATATTAAGGAATATGATGCTGAATGGATGCTAGACCAATTATTTAGCGAAAGTGAAGAGGCAGAAGTCTTAGAGGAATAAAATGGATTCTCGAAAAATATTATTCGTTGCGCTTATAGTTCTGATATTATTTGCTATTGGATTCAACCTATTCGGTTTTGAACATAATAATCCTTTGGCCGAATCATTGAAGGCACATGAATCTAAGGAAGATGTATCTATGGCGGTAACTGGAGACATTATGCTAGGACGTAATGTTGCAGGTGCAATAGGCTCTGATTCACTTCCACTTGCTGGAATAAGCAATGTAACTTCAAATGTTGATTTGTTGCTCATAAACTTGGAAAATGCCGCAACCACCTCTGAAAATGCAGTTAAGGGGGACATTCCACTTAAATGCAATCCGAGTGATGTGGTGCTTGCTAAGGGAAACAACAATACTATAGCTGCTCTTGCAAATAATCACGTTTGTGATTATGGCATTGGTGGAATGAATGATACTATCAAAACAGTTAAGGATGCTGGAATGACTCCAATCGGTGCGGGTAGTGATGAAAACCAGGCTCATGCTCCTGCTGTTGAAGAGATTGGCGGAAGGAACATTACCATATTCAACTATATGGATTCAAATAACTTCGCCGAATATGATTATCAGACAATGCCTTATGCTAATGGTTCAGCGCCAGGATACTCTGCATATAATTCTCAAGTAGCTCAAAAACAAATTTCTGATGCTCGAGGTAATGGATCAGACTTTGTTGTTGCTTATTTACACTTTGGAAACGAATATTCAACATCTCCTAATGAGGATCAAGTCAAAATCGCTCATGAATTGATTGATTATGGAGCAGATGTTGTTATAGGCTCACATCCTCACGTTACTCAAGGTGTGGACATGTATAAGGGAAAACCTATATTCTACAGTTTAGGAAACTGTGTATTTGACATGTCAGGCAATGGTGTGGAAAATGCATATATTCTTAAAATAGATTTGGTAAATAACACTGGTAAGTGTACAGTATATCCAGTATACATTTCAGGTTATCTGCCACACTTTATGGATAAGGATTCAGGCAATTCTCTTTTAAATGGCCTTACTCCTAAGTGCAATGAGTTTAAGGTTGACAATGGTGTAGGTACATTGGAATTTAATTTAACTGAAGAAAAATAGAATTTGATTTAAATTCTTTATTTTCTTTTTAATTTCTTTTATTTTATTGATTTTTTTATTTTTGCTTTTAATTTATCTTATTTTATTTATAATCAGTATAAATCTTATTATTTTTACTGCAATAAGCCAATATATTTATATTTTATTCATGGTTCTATCATTATTTTTCTAAAATTAATTCATATTGTTTGAGCTTATTGCATCATATTTGAAGTATATTATTCTTTTATTTTTTATTTATACATATGTTATGTCTTTTTTTATTAATTTAATTTATTTTCATTCGTTTTTTTAAATTTAAAGTTTTAAAAACATTTATATATGTATGATTAATATATTTTATGTTACAAGATATTTTTTTTAAAAATACATTGGACGGTGAAAAAATTTCGATAAAACGTAAATCATTGTTTATTGCATTTGCATTATTGATTTTCCTTTTTATTGGATGTGTAAGTGCAAGTGAAGATGGTAATGTTTCAGTAATTGAAAAAACAAATGGTGATTCTGAATTATTATCTTCAAATATTAATTTAAATGAGAAAGTTGAATTAGAAAAAGATTTAAATGAAAATTCAGTTGTTAAAGAGGATAACTCTCAGGAGGTTATTGGCAATGGTTCCCCATCTGCTAAGGTAGTTGAAGATAAAAAAGCTTTCTTGAAAGTTGTATCCTCACCGACTATAATTAAAGGAAACTATTTTCAGGTAAAACTTTCAGATGAAAATGGAACTGGAATAACAAAAAAGAAGGTTTCAATTGTGGTCGATGGAAAGACATACAAGAGGAATACTGATGCTAAAGGTATTGCAAGTTTAAGAATAAATCTTGCTAAAAACTATTATGATGTAAAATATTCCTTCAAGGGTGATGGATATACTTCCGCTTCAGGTTCAAGTAATATTTTGGTGCTTACTAAAACTCAATCTACATTCAAAGCATCTAGTTATGTTGCATTCAAAGGTTTTTCTAATCCGTTTACTGTTACACTAAGTGCTGATGGAATAAAATTAAAAAATAAAAAAATTAGATTTAATATTAATGGAAAAAATTATTATAGGACAACTAATTCCAAAGGTAAGGCTAGTTTGGAAATTAAACTTGCCAAGGGAACTTATCCAATTAAATACACTTTTACTGGTGAGAAAAATATTGATTCAACTTCAGCTAAATCAAAAATAACAGTTAAAAAAATGACTACCAAGATTTCCAGAGCAAATTCTGTAAAATATTATCACAAAACCACAGCACCTTTCAAAGTTAAAGTTGTTGATGCAAGAGGAAATCCTGTTGTGGGTAATGTAACATTTTCAATTAACAAAAAGAAATACACTAGGAATATTAATTCCAATGGTATCGCAAGTTTGAACATCAAATTAAGTCAAGGTTCTTATAAAATTAGTTATACATTTGCAAAAACTTCTCTTTATGAAAAGTCTAGTGGTTCAGCAACATTAAACATTAAAACTTTAGGTAAATGTGTGAATAATGGATATTGGCTTTTCGGGTATAATATGAAAAATGTCAATTTGGATAAATTGGCTAAAACTTCAACCAAACACATCTTTTTGAATTTTGCTGCTCTTGAAAAACACGGCAAAAGTGCTGTAGAGACTTTCATAGCTGATGCAAAGAAAAAAGGAATCTCTGTTCACATATGGATGCAGATATTCTATACTGGTGGAAAATGGATTTCTGCTACAAATGGTGATGGTAGTTATAAATATTCCTTCTTCAATTCTAAAATCAATGAAGCTAAGGAATATGCTAATCTTAAAGGTGTTGCCGGGGTTCATATGGATTATTTAAGATTCCCTGGAACTGCATATAAACATGCTAATGGTGTAGAAGCCATTAATTACTTTACAAAAAGTCTTTGTAATGCGATTCATAAAATTAATTCAAAACTCATTGTTTCCGCTGCTGTAATGCCTGAAACAGATTCAAATAAATATTATTATGGTCAGGATATTCCAACATTATCCAAATATCTGGATGTTGTAATTCCAATGATTTATAAGGGAAATTATGCTTCCGGAACATCTTGGATTGAATCAACCACTGCTAAATTTGTAAAAATGAGTAATGGTGCTCAAATTTGGACTGGTATTCAATCATATAGGTCTGATGATGATGTAACTAGTTTATCTTCTTCAGAACTTTTAAAAGATTATAAGGCAGCTGCAAATGGCGGTGCAACAGGTGTTATTTCATTCAGATGGGAAATATCTAAATTAATTGATTTTGATTTGATATAACAAATCCCATTTTTTATTTTTATTTTTCAGGTGGTAAAATGCAAAAAAAATTTCTAATTCCGTTATTTCTTTTGACACTTATTTTAGCTATTTCTTCAGTTTCCGCATCTGAAAATGCTACTGATGTTGTTGATGTGTCTGAAGTCGAAGTTAATGATATAAGTGTTTTGGAGGATGCTTCTAGTGATAATCAGGTTTTAAGCAAAGAAGATTCCAGTCAAATTACTCAAATGGCCGACAATCAATTGTTGGGTGATAATTCATCTCAAACTGTAAAATCAAAATCTTCAGTTTCTGCATCAAAGGTAAGTGGATATGAATCATTCGCCACTAAATTTGTTGTTAAATTGACAATTGATGGTAAACCGGCATCTGGAAAAAATATTCTTATTGATGTTGATGGTAAGAATTATACACGCAAAACCAATGATGATGGTCAAGCTATTTTAAATATTAAGCTTTCAAAAGGCACCTATAAGGTTAAATTTACATATGCTGGAGATGAGAATGTAACTTCTTCAAAAGGAAGCAGTAAAATATATGTTTATAAACCTATGAAAACCAAATTAATAGCTGATAAGTATCTTAATTTCCGTCAAGGATTAACATCACTATTCTATGTTAAATTGGTGGATATAAATTCTAAAGCTATAAAAGGGCAAATGGTTACAATTAAAGTTGCTGGAAAGACATATAAAGTTAAAACTACTAAGAATGGTTATGCTAAAGTTTTTTTAAGTCTTAAAAAAGGCAATTATAAGATCAAATGTTCATTTTCTAAAAAGCAGCCTTATCTTTCAAGCTCAAAAAATGTAAAAATTAAAGTGAGGGCAAAGATGGCAAAAGGAAATGGGTACTGGTTATGGCCAAAACATATGGC
>NZ_CAJOJM010000013.1:33692-51214 GCF_905234905.1 Methanobrevibacter sp. UBA188
TTTTTACTTAGTGATGCCATTTCTTCATATGGGAAATCTTATGTTGTTTCATGGATTAAAAGAGCCAACAGCTATGGAATGAAAGTTCATATATGGATGTTGGTGTGCTATAATGGTGGTGATTGGGTAAGTCCTGTCCGTGATGATGGATCATATAAACACGCTTTCATTAATCAAAAAATAAATGAGGCAAAATACTATGCTAAGATTAGTGGTGTAGCAGGGGTTCATCTTGACTATATGAGATATGGCGGTACTGCTCATAAACACATTAACGCTGTTCAATCCATTACATATATAGTTAAAAAGATAAGTTATGCTGTTCACAGCATTAAACCTAATGCAATTGTTTCTGTTGCTGTAATGCCTGAACCTAACATGATGCTTTATTATTATGGTCAGGATATTCCACAATTGAGCAAATATGCTGACGCTCTGCTTCCAATGGTCTATAAAAGTGCTTATGGTAAAAACACTAATTGGATTAAATCTGTAACCAAAACATTTGTCAAACAGTCAAATGGTGCTAAGATTTGGACTGGTATCGAATCATATAAGTCTGAAAATAATCCTGTTAGTTTGTCATATGATGCATTGATGAAAGATGCAAGGACTGCTATGGCTGGTGGTGCTGACGGCGTTGTAATATTCAGAATTGGTTTGACAAAGTATCTTAATTTTAAAAATGTATAGAAAACTTTGTTTTCTTTACCATTTTCTTTTTGATATAGCTTTTAATCTCTTTTTTTCTATATTTTTCTTTTTATCTGACTGGTATTGTTTTCGTTGTCGGTTGGTTGTAGTTTCATTGTTTCGCATGATGGTTACCAGGTCTATTGAATTGTCGCTGCATGCCATTAGTATTCTAATTTCTTTGTAATTTTTTGAACTTGGGGCATTATAAACAGCAGCATAAATGTTTTTTTCCACATGTTCCCAGCTGATTGGTTCTTCATTCATTAAACAGTCTATGACATAGCTCCTTTCAATTCCATTGTCATCCAATCTTTCCTGGAAGTGCCTGTTTTCAAAACACCAATTGATTCCTGCAGTATCTCCCATTATAAATTTATCAAATACATTCATGTTATTCACTACAATTAAATCTGTAATATTTATTATATATTACTTATAGAAATTTACATGTTAGAGGAATTTATCATGTCGGAACGAAATCAGTGGGATTCATCAATAGCATTTATTTTTGCAATGATTGGTGCGGCAGTAGGTCTTGGAAACATTTGGCGTTTCAGTTATGTTCTTTATTCTAATGGTGGGGGATCATTTTTCATTCCATACTTTATTGCAATTGCTATTATGGGTATTCCATTTTTAATATTAGAATATGGTGTGGGTTTCAGTTTCAAGGAATCGTTTTCAAAGATTATGAAGAAAATCAATCCTAAATTTGAGATTATTGCTTGGATACTGGTTCTTTTTGTGTTTATAGTTACAATTTATTATATGGTTATTTTAAGTTGGGATTTGGTATATCTTTTAAGCAGTTTCACTTTTAGTTGGGGAACTGATGCAGCGGCTTACTTTACTCAAAATGTCGGTGGAAGTTCAAATCTGTCCAATGTTGGCTTCTTATTGATTCCTACAACAGTCGGAGTATTGCTATTATGGGTTGTTTTATGGTTCATCGCTCATAGAAATGTTGATAAAGGAATAGGTAAGGTTTCTAAAATTCTCATTCCAGCTTTGTTTGTTATAATGGGGATAATAGTCATTTATGCTTTGACTTTGCCTGGTGCAGGAATTGGTGTTAATACTCTGCTCACTCCTGATTGGAGCAAACTTATGGATGTTAATATTTGGCTGGCCGCTTTTGCTCAAATCATATTTTCATTAAGTATGGGTCAGGCTATTGCTCTTACATATGCTAGTTATTTACCTGAAAACTCCAAATTGATTGATAATGTATTGATTGTTGTTGCATCCAACTCTGCTTTTGAAATATTTACTGCATTTGGTGTATTTTCAATTTTAGGTTACATGTCATTTACTTCGGGAACTCCTATGGTTCAATTAATTACTGAGGGTACTGGTTTAATTTTCATTGTTTTCCCAATGATTTTTAATATTATGGGCCCTATTGGACGTATTTTAGCTCCATTGCTGTTCTTGGCGATTTTATTTGCAGGAGTTACATCAGCATTAGGATTTTTCGAGCCGATGTTGAATTCAACTGCAGATAAATTAGGGTGGTCTCGTAAAAAAGCCGCAACTATTTTGGCAGTTATCGGTTGTGCATTTTCATTAATCTTAACTACAGGTATCAGTAGCTATTTGGTAGGAATTATTGATTCATTTGTAAATGAATTTGGAATATTGCTGTTAATTGGAGTACAATGTATTATATTTGCTTGGTTCTATGGTGTTGAACACTTTTTACCAGCATTAAATGAATTTTCCACTTTTTCAGTAGGTAAAACATGGATGTTTATAATTAAATACTTGCTTCCAATCGTTTTAATGGTGATGTGGGCAATAGGTATTGTTACATTATTCAGTTCTGCCAAACCATTTGAAATAATGATTGACTTGATTATTATTGTTATGGTTTTAGTATTTTCATTCCTACTTACTAAAGTTAAACCTGCCGGTGAATAATTAATTTTATTCACTTTTATTTTTTAATATATATCAGTAACTTAAAATTGTTCTTTTTTTCATTTCGATTTGTTTTAATTAAAATTATAATTAATTATTATTGTAGTTAGAGTACTCACTCATAAAATAATTATTCATTAATTTAATTATTTGTGATGGTTTGTGTGTGGCGTTATTCCAATCAATATGTTTTGTAGGCATCATAAGCTGCATATGCGGAATAAATTATGCTTATGAAATGTCCAAACGGATTGTTAATGAAAAAATAAATGAAAATGTTTAAAAATATCAATACTATAAACATTGCAATTCCCTTTTGCTTGTCTCCGTTAATTGCCTGACCAAGTCCAGGTATTATAAATGAGAGAACTGCATTCACCAATGCATCGTTAGCCATATTTTACCCTCCAAATTGAAATTAGTAACTTTAACTAGAATCTGCATTTCAGCATATTCTGATTGTTAATGTTATATTTTTTTAATTGATGTAAAATAATTTTTCTATTGTTGATGTTGGTTGCAACTGTGCAATTAAAAAATTCCATATTTGATAAATGAAATTGCAAAAACGATCAAATAATTTAATATTCCAATTATCAGGAATGTTTTTTCTAAAATGGACTGCCATTTTGTTGGAATTGCATTTTCATCATATAATTTTTTAACAATCATTAATATTAGGGCAATCAATGCAAAATAAAAGAATATTGTAACTCTTGCACCTGAAGGAAATACAACAGGGGAAAATCCAACAATAAATCTTGAAATGAATCCTCCAATGAATATGAACACCGGGAAGAGATTTTTTGGGAAAGCTTTAACAAGCATTATGCAACTGCTGATTAAAAGATAAAGGCTAATTATCACGACACTAATTGAATTCATGTTAAGTGCTGGAACACCTTCATAGGTGAATAACTTCAGTGTCTCTGTAAGGTAAGGAGTTGCACCAACGACATGTTTAAACATTTTCGGAATCACGATTAATGGTGAACTTTTAATGACATTTGAAAAGCTTCCAAGAGATTTCACGGAACTGTCTAAAATGGAAATGTCAATGAAAGCATTGAAAATTGTTATAAACAATATTAGGAAAATATTGAAGTAGCAAAAGTATTTTAAGTATTTATTATTTGATTTGATGATTGCATAGACACTCAAAATAATATAAAACAGTGGGAATATTATCTTCTGTTCTATTAATGTTCCAAATGTTGTAACAAGACCTAAATAGGATTTTTCAATAATTGTGAAATTGACAAATTCAGGATACCAGAAAGCAGCCTCGTGTGCAAATCGTATGCTGTTTCCAGGTGCTGTTAATATAAAAATTAGTGAAATGAGAGCTACTGCTGTAGCCATCAAATTAAATTTGTTGATGCTTTTTTTGTTAATTAGGGAGTTCAGCAAGTATAATAGGTTAAATCCAAATACCAATGCTCCGCTCTGCTCTTGATTTGCAGCATATAACAGTGCTAAAAATGAAATGATGTATATGTATTTATTTACCTTTTCACCATGGGCTTCATAAATCAGCGGTATGAATGATATCATTCCAAATGCAAAACACCATGAATAGTTGAGGGTTGTTGAAATCCAACCGGCACTTGCCATTTCATAAAATGGATACATCAAAAACAGCAGAACTCCAAGATAAGCAATTTTTTTTGAATAGTTTTTGTTTACTAATTTGATGATATAGTAGACTCCAACAGTATAAATTATAACATCCAATAGTTTCCAGACTATCATGTCTAGACGAGCTAAAATTACTAAAATACCGTCAATAATTAGTCTGCTAGACCAGTTATAATATCTATAATGGAGATAGTCAACTAAAGTTTGATTAGACAGGACTTTTGCATATTTGATGTCGTCTCCATTTAATCCCATAATTAAATGCAAAATCAGCATCAATACTGCAAAAAGGATAAATGGTGAATATTTTTTAATGTTATAATTCATATGTTCATATTTTTGTTTTTAAACTATATAAATTATCGCAGAATATTTCAATTAATTTGGAAAACAAGTCTTTTTAAAAATAAAAAAAGTGTTAGAGAAGTTAATCTCTAACGTCTAACTTTAAGTGTTGATTTTACAGCATCATATAAGTAACTTACTTTGATGGTGTATTTTTTGACTTTCAATTTATTGATAGCCGCTTTTTTGATGGTTACTTTAGCAATTCCCTTTTTGTTGGTTTTTCCTTTGTAGGTTTTACCATTAACCTTGAATTTCACAATTTTACTTTTAATTGCGGTTTTTCCTTTCTTAAGGGTAGCACTCAATACAAGTTTTTTAGCTGATTTTTTAACAGTTACAGTCTTTTTGGTTTTTAATACCTGTTTTACTGTTAATTTGTTTTTAACAGTTTGACCTTTGTAGGTAGCTTTTATGGTATATTTGCCAGGAGTGATTTTGGAAGGTATTTTCAAGGTTGCATATCCATTTTTATTGGTTTTTACCTTATATGTTTTTTTGCCGATTTTAATGGTTACGACTTGGTTTTTGCCCACAAATTGTCCGTTGTCATCTCTTACACGTACCTTGTATGTGTGTCCGTCATAGTAGTACATGTTTACATTTTTATTTCCAACGAATCTGGATACTATATTTATGGTTACCCTTAATTTTTCACCGGTTACTGGATTTACATAGTCAATGTAGTGTTTTCCGATTTTGCTTTTTGGATTGATAGGGTATTCATATATACCTTTTGCATCTGTTTCCTGGGTATATGATTTATTGTCAAATTTGAAGGTCACGTTAGTATTATTTAGAGGTTTTCCATTGGAGTCAAGGAACTGTACTCCGAATGTAGGTGATTTTGCATTGTATGCTATGGTCATACTTTTTTCGTCATTGGTGAAAAGGGTTGTTTTCACTATTACAGCACTTGAGAATGTTTGATTATGGTATGTTACAGTTACGAGATACTCTCCAGTAGGTAATACTCCTAATGATATGTTTCCAGTTCCATTGGTTATTTGTATGGTATAATTTTTATTATTGAAACTGGCTTGAATGGTGTCAACATCGCTAACGTTGTAAACTGTGAATACGGTTTCTTTATCATCGAAATATTTCACTACATCTTTGGTAATTACTGGACTGTGGTAAGTGTATGCTTTAATAGGAGCAACTACGTTTTTAGTTGAAAGATCAACAAATTTGCCGTTAACAATCATATAATTCACACCAGTTACAATAGGAGTTCTCATGCCTTCAGAGTATGGCACTGCACTGGATTTGATTCTGATTTCAAATGTGGAATTAGGATCTACTGCAATGTATTGGTTCAATTTGATTGTTTCATATCCTGCATGGGTTGATTTTCCACTTTGGGTGTAAACAGGACGGTCATTTAGGAATATTTTAATGGTATATGGAGTTTTTGCTTCTTCAAAGTAGGTTCCAACAGCAGCAATTATGTCTCCGCTTTCACTTTTATATATCTGTCCGTATGTATCGTAGTCGAATGTGCCTGAAATTCCGCTAAGTTCATTTTGGTAGAGTGTTTCATAGTGTTCGACATTGTCGAAAGTAAATCCTGATGCAAATCCTGTTAATGACTTATCATAGTATGAAAGGTAATAATATCCTCCATCTCCCCAGTCGGTTCCCCAACTGTTTTTACAAATCCATGCCCCATCACCCTCAGGCGTATGAGTAAAATTGTTTTTTGAGAAGTTATCGTCCCATCCGACTAATGTGACATAGTGGTTTCCATCGTATTTGGAGTTGTATGTAGAATTGTATTTTGGGCTGTAAGATGGGTCATCTGAACTTGCACCGTATACGAAAATGCTCAGTGCACCGTATGTTGTCAGATATTGCTTGATGGCATTCTTATCTTTCATGTTTATGTAAACGGCATTTACCGTACGGTATGCGTTATCAGGTGCATAGAGTATTGTGGAAATTTTTCCAAGCTCATCGTAGGTGTCATCTGATGTGTTAGCTGCTCCAAGCCAGCTTACAAAGTATGATGAAGTCATATATAAATTTCCTGATTCAATATTACCCACTCTTCCATATGGGGAATAACGTAATCCGAGGTTTTGAATATTGTTTTCAGAAATGTCTAATTCTATTCCGGTTGCAATTAAGAATGATGATTCAAATGCGCCTGCTGCTCCAAATGCCCAACATGAACCCATTGAACCTTGATTCTTAACAGGAGTAACCAATCCTAAATCATTTAAATTAAAGTATTTGTCTTTGGCAGAACCTGAAATAGGTTGCGGATTCAATATGATTTTTTCTCCGTTGTATCTGAGGGTATAGTTAAATCTTTTGTCATTTATTGTGCCTGCGTATTCTCCACAGTCTGTTATATTGGAACCTTCATCATCGAATCTGGTGTATATGTCATCTTTGGTGTTGTTTTTAAACTGTGAATTCTTGATTTTGTATAATGTGGAGTGGCTGTAAATCGCTCCGCCTTCACTTGCAATATTGTCTGTGAAAGTACACTCGTCAACGTTTGCGGTTTCATAGTCGAGAAGTACTGCTCCCCCGTATCCGTCGTTTTTATTTGCTTTGTTGTTTGTGAATGTGTTCTTGTTTAGGACTACTGTTGCATTTGAGGTATATATTGCTCCTCCGTTTTCTTTTGCAACATTGTTTGTGAATATGGAGTTGGCTATATCAAGGGTTCCTCCTAACTGGAGTATTGCTCCTCCAAACTCTGCAGAGTTTTTATCAAACAATGTGTTGTTGATTTTAACTACTCCACCATCGCAATTATCTCCATCACCGTTAATGTCTGCAAAGACTGCCCCAGCATTTTTGGCAGCGGTGATGTTTATAAATTCAGAGTCATCTATAACTAAAGAGACAAATTTCAATGTATTTCCACCTTTTATTGCAACGGCTCCAGCAGTTATATTTGCAACCAAATTAATGAATTTTGATTTTTTGATTGTTGTTCCGAAGCCTGTGTTGTATATTGCAGTTGCATATTTTGAGGTAGCGTTTGCAAAAACACTGTTTGTAACAGAAATGAAACAATCGCTTCCATAAATCATACTCCATTTTATTGGTTTTTTGTTTGTAAAAGTTGCATTGTCTATATTTATATTACTTAAACCTTTTCCAAATATTGCAGATCCTGCCTCTGGTGCTGTGTTGTCTATAAATCTGTCGTTAATACTGTTATAGGTACTCTTGTCGCTACAGTATACTGCACCTCCGTAATCTGCGGCATTTGTATTAATAAAGGTCACGTTTTCAGTAATCAGTGTGGCGCCTGTCAATATAATTGCGCTGTCATTGGTATTTTTCAAAATAAGATTTTTCAAAGTCAATGTGCTTTCTTTGGACACTTTAAACATGCTTGTTTTGCCATCAGCATCAATCACATGATTGTTTCCATTTATGGTATAGTTGGTTGTAAATAAGATGTGGTTTATCTTGTCAGTTTCTTTAAATTTGTAATCGTTTTCTAAAGTTATTGAATCATCTGACTTGTCTATTTCACTAAATAAATCGTCATATGATTTTTCGGAAGTATTGGAAAGGACATCCTGTGTGTCAGTCAGTTCCAATGTATCCTGCACTGTCTGATTTGCATCTTCAGCGCAGACGATTCCTACGGTCATTATCAATAAAAATAGAAAGATTATGCTTGATTTTATGAGTTTCAATTTAATCTTCTCCCTATTTTATGATTATAATTTTTGTATATTATTATATATAAATTATAAATTATTTTATTCAAATATTCAACATTTTGTTTAATTATTTGCTTATTTTTCTGTATTGCTATGTTTTGGTTTTTTTAGTGGTAATAATCATATTCCTTTTTTTACAATTATATTTTAATAAAATTTAAATATGCTTTATGTTAAAAATAGTTATCATGTATTCAAGTATATTTGAATGCTGTTATCAATTATGTTGAGGTAATATATTGAAATTTAGTAAAATGATTTTTCTAACAGTTGTTTTATTGGCTATTTTATCTCTTGGTGCTGTAAGTGCACAAGAGGCTAATGATTCACTTCAGTTAGATTCTAGTGATAATTTTATTTTAAATGACGATTCTACCACTCCTGTAAATAATGATAAGGCTGTCTATGTCGAAACTGACGGTGATGATACAGGATCAGGTAGTGAAAATAGCCCGTATGCTTCAATAAATAAGGCAATATCAAGCGTTAACGCATCTGATAATGCAGTTATCTATTTGGGCAACGGAAATTTTGTAGGTGAAAATAACACTGACTTGAGCATTAACCTTGCTCATAAAAACTATAATGGTAGTTTGACCATTATTGGTCAGGGTAGTAAAACTGTAATCGATGCAAATGGAACATCTCAAATCTTCAAATCCATAAGTGTTGATTCAATTGTAACATTAATGAACATTACTTTCATTAACGGTAAAGGTAACTTAGGTTCAGCCATTTCAAATTCAGGTGATTTGACTATTGACGGATGTACCTTTGAAAATAACTCTGCTATCACATATGCTACAGTTTACCAGGATGATTCAAATAATTTAAGAATATACAATTCCGTATTCAAAGGAAATACAGCTGATTCAGGTAACTCTGCAGTTTATTTCAATGAATATTCAGATTCTAAAAAATTTGAAGTTGAAATAGTTAATTCCACTTTCATCAATGGTACAACTTCATACAGATGGGCTGACTCTTCATGTGTCTATATTGAAAATCCAAATTATGTTTTGGTTGAAAATAACAGATTCATTTCAACCAGCGGTACTGGAAAAGGCAGTGCATTGTATGCAAGAAGTAATAATGGTAAAATTATTGGAAACACATTTAAAGACTGTTCCTATGATGGGTCCAGTGATGGTGCAATATTATACATTGCAGGTAATGGAGTATATCTTGAAGGGAATACCTTTGAAAACTTCACTTCAACTAATGAAGTTCCAATTTACGCTTTAATGAACTTCAATGCAAAATTGGCTTTCAATGACTTGTTGGTTGATGGAACTTCCTTCAAATTAACCTGTAACATAACCGATGATCAAAACAACCCAGTATCATCATATTACAAAGTTACATTTTTCTTAAACGGTACTAAAATAGGTGAAACCACTGCAAACAAAGGTATTGCTGCTTTGGATGTATCTAAATATTTGGATAATGGAAAATACAGCTTAACTGGTAGTTATGGTGATGAAAATCCATTAGAATGTGATGTTACTGATGGTACTGTTACTGTTGATTTCGATCACAATCCTGTCGAATATTGGGTTTCTGCTACTGGAGATGATGAAAACGGTACTGGTAGTGAAAGCAATCCTTTCAAAACTCTCAAACATGCATTGGATACTGCATTGACAGATTCTGTAGACATTACAATTCGTATGAAAGACGGTTTATACAATGAAACCGGTGATTATGGATTATCTTACAGTAATGTAGCTAAAATAGCAATTATTGGTGAAAACTATGGAAAAACAATAATCAGTGCCAATAATAATGGTCGTTTCGTAACTTTAGGCGTTAATACTGATGTGTACATGAAAAACTTGAAATTGGTAAATGCAACTGGCACATCTTACAGATCTTTTGATGTACGTTACTTGACTATGGAAAACTGTATTGTGGATAATGTACAAAGATTCTATGCACAAAGCAGTCCTTCCCATATCGTATTTAGAAATGTGACCTGGACCAATTCTCAACAACTAATGATGTATAATCCTGAAATTTATGATTCAGTCTTTGAAAACATTGTTTCTTCAGGTACTGGTAACCTCTGGCTTGCAACTGTAAGTAATGATGACTGGATTATTATTGAAAACTCCAAATTCATAAACATGACTTGTACTGGATATTCCGGTTCTGGTGTTGCATATGTCAGCGGTAACTTCAAAAGCACAAACAACTTATATGATTCTAACAAGGCTACTAGGGACTCCGGTGCTTTATATGTGACTGCTAATCAAATAATCTCCATTAATGATACATTTATCAACAACCATGCTGACGATAAATATGGTGCAGCTTCATTCTATCCAAATGGTGAAAATGCAACCTGCCATATTGAAAATGCTAAATTCATCAACAACACTGCAGGCACTAACGGTGGAGCTGTAGCTTTATACGGTGGAGAAGTCATTAATACAATATTTGAAAACAACATTGCAGGTGCTAAAGGTGGAGCAATTGTAATGCCTACCCATTCCTCATATATCTACTTGTATGATTTGACCTTAAGCGGTGTATCATTCAAAAACAACAATGCAACTGACGGTACTGATATTTATATAACTCCTTCTTCCAATGCAAACAATTTACACTGTAACTTAAACGGCATGACCGTAAAATTAAACGATTTAACTACCAAAACATTAGAGGATGAAGTTTCAGCTGAAGTAACCCATGAATCAGGTGCTGTCATCAGTGGAGGAATAGTTACCTTCTACATGGACGGTTCCCGTATGGGTGAAGGTGCTGTTGAAAACGGTGTTGCAAAATTAGACTTCTTAGGATTTAAAAACAACGGAACATTTGCATTATCCGGTAATTACAGCAATGAAGCTAAAGATACTAAATATGTAAACGGTACTATAACTGTTGTTTTAGACCCATTAAAAGATAATGTGACATTATATGTTTCCGATGCTAAGGGTGACGATGTAAAAGGTACTGGTAGTATTGATGCTCCTTATAAAACAATCCAAACAGCTTTAATCAACGGATACAAACAATCTGCTGTTATTGTTGTTCGTGTTTTAGAAGGAACTTACTCAGGTGAAGGAAACACCAATTTAACTGTTGCCAGTTCATTAGATATTACAATTGTTGGTGACGGTAGAAATAAAACACTTATTGATGGCAAGGACTTGGATTGGTTCTTGAACATCGCAACCGGTAATGGTATTGTTAAAGTGGCCAATATGACTGTGGCTAACGTAACAATGAACTATGTCGATGCTAAAAAATACAACCAACATCCTGCAATCTCCATTGAAAACGGTGCTGTTATCTCCATTGAAAATATGGAATTCATCAGATGTCACGGTACTGAAGGTGGAGCAATATTCAACGAAGGAACAATGTCTGTAAAAGATTCCCTGTTCTTCAACAATGGGGACTCCAACAACGGTGCTGCAATCAAAAACATGGGTACTTTAACAGTATATTCTTCTGAATTTATTGCAAACCATGCTAAATACTACTCAACCATCTACAACGATGGTGAAATGTTCTTATATGACTCTTTCATACAAGATTCCATGCGTGTAAACGGTTGGACAGGTAATGCGATGGTAATTGGTGGAAAAGGTAATATTACCATGGTTAACACCACCATTTCAAGATCTGGTAAAACCTGTGATGAATTAATCGGAGCAGGTCAAACCTGGGCAAACAATCCTGGATTTGCAATCTCCATCGGTTCAACAGGTAACGTAAAAGTGGTCAACTCCACAATCGATGGTAATGATATAAATTACAAAGCACAATACATCAGCAATGTTGCTTTCGGAGGTTCTGGAAGTATTGGAGTATTCGTGCCATATGGATTGGAAGTTGTAAACACCAAAATCCTAAACTTGAAAGACATCATTTCCGCTTCCAAAGGTAGCAACCTCATTGACTCATGTTACATCGAAAACGTAACATATGTCTCCGAAGGAACTTCATATGACTACAACATGACTGTAGTAAATTCCTACTTCGCTGACGGCACCACTATGGTAACCAAAAAGGATACCTCCAATGTGGTATTGAACAACAACTGGTGGGGCAGCAACGATAAGCCTGTATACAAAGTGGGCAGTGATGAAGTAAGTCCTGACACATGGTTGGTAATTGCATTGGATGTAAATGAGGTTGATGGATTACAACAAGATGTTATCTTATCATTCAAAGTATCTGACGGTGAAAATGTAACTGATTACGATGCTTCCGCATTTGCTAGACAATTCACAATTGCTGGTGAAAACGCTACCGTAAATGTCTCTGGCGGAGAAATAACTGACAAAGTAACTGTTCCTGTTGTTGCTCAGGAAGGCAAAGGATACAAAATTACTGCTAGTGTTGATAATCAGACTGTTGACCTAACAAGAATATATGCAGAAATCACTCCAAGTGCTGAACCTGTATATGTTGGTCAAAACGTAACTGTAGAAATTGCAGTTCCTGAAAATATAACTGGTAACGTTACTGTCACTATTGATGGTAAAAAATATGTAGCTACTGTCAACGGAACCAAAGCTATTGCAATCATTTCTGATTTAGCTATTGGAAATTATTCTGCTAGTGTTGCTTTAGTAAATGATGATGTTTACTTCTCTAAAGTAACTAACTTTGATATTAAAGTTCTCGGTATTGAAATCAATGCTCCAGATGTTGAAAAATACTTCAAAGGATCTCAAAAGTTAGTAATTACTGTAAAAGATAGTGATGGAAATGTTTTGGCTGGTGAAAAACTCTTAATAACCATTGATGGTAAAGAATATGATGCAACTACAAATGCTAGTGGTATTGCATCATTGGATTTAGATATGGCTGTGGGTAAATACACTGCAGAAATAGCACTCAATAGTACTAACGCTAGTGCAAGCATAACTATTAAGTCAACTGTTCCTGAAGAAAACGAAACTGAAGCTAAAGTTGCTAATAATGGATTTGAAGTTAAATTCATTGATTCTGAAGGTAATTCATTAGCTAATGCTTCTGTTGTCATGAGTGTAAACGGTAAAAACATTACCAAAACCACTGATGCAAATGGTATTGCTAAATTGACTAAAGCAGAAATCGGATCTAAAGCTGGTACCTACACTGTTACTGCTTATAATCCGGTCACTAACGAAACCGCTGTTTACAATGTTACAATCATTAACAGATTGACTGGTAATAAGAACATTAACATGTACTACTTCGATGGAACAAAATATTCCGTTAATGTATATGGTGATGACGGTAAACTTGTTGGCAAAAACCAAATTGTGGTTGTAAAAATAGGTAAGAAAACTTACAAAGTAAAAACCAATGCCAATGGTAAAGCTATTCTTAAAATACCTAATACAATTACACCAGGTAAATATACAATAACAGCTAAATACAAAGATCAAACTGTTAAAAACACTTTAAAAGTCAAACAAGTCTTAAAAACTACCAAAACAGTTAAAGTTAAAAAATCTGCTAAAAAATTAATTTTAAAAGCAACCCTTAAAAAAGGAAAAGTTGCTATTAAAAACAAAAAAATAACATTCAAATTTAAAGGTAAAACATATAAGGCAAAAACCAACAAAAAAGGTCTTGCTAAAGTTACCGTTAAGAAAAATGTTATTAAAAAATTAAAAGTAGGTAAAAAATACACTGTTAAAGTTACTTACTTAAAAGATACTGTAAAAGGAACTGTTAAAGTTAGAAAATAGGGTTTTAACCTAAACCTTATTTTCATTATTTTTTTTTAAAATTTCTATTTTTATCAAGTGTACTTGTTTTTTTGACAACTTTTAAATACATTGTTGTAAAAAAATTATAACATAATAAACTTTGAATTATTTTCAAAATAATTTGATTTAATTTTGAGGTGAAAATATTAAAAATAGAAATATTCTGGCATTGCTGTTAATTATTTGTGTTATTGGCTTAACTTTAAATGCAGTATCAGCTTTCAATGAAACTGATGGTGACAGTAATGTATTTTCCATAAATGAGAATATTGAACCTCAAAAAATTAAAATTTCAGATGATGGTGTCGTGGAGAGTAATTCTGATGCCAATAATTTAACTTCAGAAGGCGGAAACACATTTGAAATTACTCAAATTACTTATGAAAATTATTTCAATCCAAGAGACGGTACAATTTTGCCGAACAGTGGAATTACAAGTGGTGACACAATAAAAATAGGAAATATATCCAACAGGGCATTTGTCATAGACCGTCCACTCACTGTAATGCCAATCACTTCAAACGACAAGATTACAAATGGTTATATTCATTTAATCAAGGGTAGTGACGGTTCAACCATAACAAATCTTACAATTAACAATACAAAGGGCACATTGACATTTAGAGGTGCAACCGTCGGTCAATTGCATGGTATCTGGTTAACTAATTCCAATAATAATCTAATTTCATATAATACAATCAGAATTGCCAATACTGGGGGAGTTTATGCCATGCCTATGGGCTGGTCCAGCAATAACAGAATCATTTACAATGATATGAAAACTTATATTTCATCAAACATTATTATGGGCCAATGTCATTATAATTTAATATCTCATAACAGTCTTGAGGTATTGTCCTATTCTGACCTGTCCGTTACTAATTTAATTTACTTTAATCCGTTCAATCATGCAGATTATTCAGGTTCTCCATTATGTCTGGGCAATATAATTTCTTACAATTATCTTAAAGGATTTTGTACTCTTCCGATGTCCATCATTTTGCAGATGACTTATGCAAATCATGATGGAACTGTTGTTGCCAACAATACTATTTTCAAAGGGTCATTTGGTATTAATTTAAATGGTGACAATGTATCCGTTTATGGAAATGTTGTGGATAATAGTGCTACAGGCATAAATGTTGCTGGAAAAAATTTCAAGGTATATAACAACACTGTAAGCGGCAGCAATCAAAAAGCGGGAATTCAGGTAGCAAACAATGATAATTCAACTTCCAAGGTCTATGACAACAATGTTACATTTGTTGATGTCGTATCTGCCATGAGTATAACAGGCAATGTCGATGCACATGACAATATAATAAATGTCAGGAACTATGGAATAGGAATATCCATCAGTGAAGATGGGGCAAACGTTCATGACAACAGAATCAAGACAAACAATGATGATGGCATATCTATTTTGGGCAGTAACAATAAGGTTGACAATAATATAATAACTACCAATGCAAGGGGAGTTTCAATACCTGCAAAAGGAAACGGCATTAGATATTATAATAATACGATTTCACGAAACACCATTACAAGCGACAGCTATGGTGTTTACATTGCGGGATTGGTATACAATACGGTCATTGTTGACAATGTTATAGAGACAAATAGCAGTGTCGGTATTTACAAGGATATTACTGATGAACTGTCTACTCGTGAAGAGGACAATATGGTGAATGGTGTCATACTGAAATCCACTGCAGTAATCATTAACGATACCAACTATTATGATTTCTTTGATAAGGATGGAAATCTGATATATGAGTTTCCCGAAGGCAAAACAAAAGTACTAATATTAACATTCCTGACAAATAAGAATATAGTTCTAAATAAAAAAATTAATGTGATAAGTAATAAATTAAGTAATTTGCTATTTAACGTCACAATAACATTTAAAAATAACTCAAGCGGATCACTCATTCGTGATTTTAATTTTATAAACAATAACCGTAAAGCTATTGTACTTGATAACGTAAAGGATGTCAGCATTACTAAAAATAACATTAATGCTGAATTCAAAAAGGGAAGTTCGGATGATTCAGTTATCTTGATTAAAAATATTTGTGAAAATTCAATTTTCTCAAATAACAATATATTCATTAACTCCAAACGCAGCAATGTTTATGCAATTAAAGCAAATGATAATAATGTCTATCATGGATTTTTATTTGCTAACAATACCATAATTATGATTTCATCATCTGACTGTACTGCAATTTCTGCAGATTATTTGAGTGATTCTAAATTGAAATCAAACAATATTAATATTATATCCAACGGAACTTCATTAGGATTTGATTTATCTAACTCATTGGATGGTGTTGAACTGTCCGGCAATGAAATAATAATTCATGCGGATAAAAACGCATATTTAATCAAATTATCCAACGTTAATAATTCAACAATACAAGATAATAAGTTATATGCACAAGCAAGTGAAGCTTATGGAATCTATGCAGTTAATTTGGCAGATGTTTCATTTAATGGAAATAATATTTCAACTTTTGGATGTGGTGGAAATTCAATATCTGGTTCAAATTGCAATAATTTGATTGTATCTAATAATTTAATTCACACAAACACTTCAAATCCAATCTTATTCAATGAAAATGTCAAATCCAACTCATTCATCATTGATAATAATAATTATGGTGTCTATTTTGATAAAAATGGAAACTTAAAAAGTGATTTGATTGGTGAAAAAGCTACATTGATTTTAAATTTGACAAATAATCAGATGCTTAAAATCAACTCTGCTATTGAAATTTCTTCATTTGATGATGTTTCAGTATCGGCTTCCATAATATTTGGTGATAATGCTTCAAATTCAAAAATATATGGAATTAATTTTGTAAATGCTAGCATTACCTCAATCAATGCTTCAAATATTCAAATATTTAAAAATACTTTTTCAAACTCCACATTAACATTTTGTGCTGCTGAAAAGAGTATATTTAAAAACAATGATGTTTCAGAGGAATCCAAAATTATCATAAACAATGCAAAATCAATTCAAATTTTAAATAATACTTTCAATGTAACTTCCAGTAATTTAAAAGTCTTTTCTATTTTAAATGCTCAAAATACTTTAATTAAAGATAATATAATCAATGCAAGCTCAAATTCACTAGTTGTTATTTATTCCAATAATTCTTCTTGTGATGATATTAGAGGTAATGTAATAACTGCCATTGGGGATTCTTCTTATGCATATATGGCTTTGGATTCTAATTCTGCCCAGTTTATGGATAATAATGTTTATGTCAGTGGGGATGGGATAAAGCAGGCAGGAGTTTTATTGATAAACTCTTCAAACAATGAAATATCTCAAAATCGCATTATTTCACACTCTGAAAACCCTCATGAATATGCCGTTGAGATTATAAGCGATAAGAATCTTGACAACAAAGTTGTTAAAAATTATCTGATTAGTGCAAATGGTTTAAGATATGCCGATGAGGCTGTTAATGCAGAATTTGATATGGTTGATTTAAATACT
>NZ_CAJOJM010000014.1:0-32135 GCF_905234905.1 Methanobrevibacter sp. UBA188
ATTATCCATATATTAATGCTCCTTCATTCATACGGGACTTTAAAGAGGTTACCAGCATAGCCCATGAAAATAATACTCCAATTCTTGCCCAAATAGGCTTTGTCAACTGTAATGTAAATGGGAAACAGATGATGGAAGTCAATGATTTGACTTTGGAGGATATAAGGACAATTCAGGCGGATTATATTGTTGCAGCAAAAAAGATAATGTTTGCAGGATTTGATGGAATAGAATTATGCATAGGCAATAATTTTTATTTATCACGTGTCATGAATCCTTTTGAAAATACACGCAGTGACAATTATGGTGGAAATACTTACAATCGTGTGAGAATGGTTTTGGAGATAATTAAATTGATTAAAAAAACAACAGGATTGCATGTTCACTGTAAGGTTAATTTGTATCAGGATGAAGAGGATTCTCTGGAAATTTGCAAAATTCTTGCTGAAAACGGTGCAGATAGCTTACAGATTACTAAATTCTTATCTCCACAATACTTTAGAAAAGGTCAATCAAATCAAGACATGTTAGTGAGCTTTGCGGATAAAGTTGCAAAGAATGTTTCCATCCCCGTTGTTTTAGGTGGGGGAAGGTCAGATATGGATAAAATCATCGAATTGTTAAATAATACTGATATTGACTTTATTTCAATGCAAAGACCCTTTGTAAAAGATCCTACTTTTTTAACTCAATGGAAAATTGATGGATATGGCAAATCTGAATGTAAAACTTGTAACAACTGCTATTGGAAAAAACAGAGTGTTTGTTTGATAGAATATAGTGATTAATCATCATTTTTTTTTTTAAAGATATCTGCAATTAAAATAGTTTCATGAAATTTGGTCTAATGAGAGTATTATCGCATCTAAAAATTATTATGTTGCAAAATGAGAGTGTCGAAACTTTTTTATAAGTTTCATACGAATTGTTCGTAGTTTTTTCAAAATAATTTGTCTAATTAATTAAATTTTGTTGGTAATGTACGGTGTATGCTATGTTTCCAATTATAATTGATTTATGGATTACTTTTGTTTTATTAATCTTTTATAATTTCGTTTCCTTTTTTTAGTAATGATTATATGTGCTGAAATAAATATATTTTATCGAAATTCAATTAATAAATGTGATGTGCTTGCTTGAAGAATTAATTAAAAATATTAGTAAGGATTGGTCTACTTTAGATAAAAATGAATTGAAATCTTATATGATTTCAGGATCTATTTTTTTAGAACTAATTGGACTTGTTATATCCTTAGTGTTATTCTTAATCGTAGATTTACCCACCTCATTTGTAATTAATATTATCATCGGTTTTACAATACTTACATTATTATCAGCAATTATCGTTTATAATCGTGATTATCTTGATGGAAAATATGGATTATTTTATGAAGAATATAAAGGCCTATCTTATCAGGGAGTAGTTTTATTTTTCATTCCTGCAAGTATTGCATTTGCTTTTATTATTTATCCAATTGCTTCACATCAAGGAGGAATCTATTCTGCCATTGGATTTTGTTTAGCAGCATTATACCCTGCATTTTTCATGTTTTTAAGAATTAACGTTTATAAAAATGAGAACAGTCGCAAATTAGTAACTGAAGATAAAAATGGAAATATAATCATAGAATATGTTATCGGATATCATCCTGCTATTTATTATATTTTTGGAAGTCTTATAAGTTGCCATCTCATTGGATTTTCATTAATGAAAGTTATATCAGGTATTGCAGAAAGTAACTTAGACATATGTTACTTAATCTACTTTATTTCCTCATTACTAATTGTTTCATTTATATTATCTCCAGACATAGCAAATAAAATTCTACCATTCGAATTAAAAGAAAAGAATGGTTTAACAAAATTTTTAATAATTGGAAATAATACTTATGGCAATAATGGGTTCATTATTTGTAAATTGGTAAACTAAAATTTCAGATTAATTATTGATTGTGTATATGATATTCCCATAATATTGTTTCCAATAGTATTCTCTTATTTTTAAAAATTTCTTTTATCAAATTGCTCTACTTTTGTAAAATTGCTTTAACTTTATAATTTTGTATTTATTTAAAACAAAAAGCTTATAAAATTTGTAATTAAATATAATATTGAATTATATTTTTTAAAATAAAAAAATAAATGTTTTAAAATGATTGATTATTCAATTGAAATAATTAATTCCTGTGATGAATTCTTTGTGCCTGATACTAAACATTTTGGTGTTAAGAATATTCAAAGAATCGGAAATTTTGACTTAATCTTTGAAACATTCTTACACAATCCACAATGAGTATTATCAAACAAGATTTCAATAACATTATGATTATATGTAATGAAAAATACATTATTATACAACATATAATGAAAAATTAATTATATAATTAAAACTACATTATGTTACAATACATAATGCAAATTACATTACATGAGGGTTAAACATGGATGAAATTGCAAGCATTACAGATACAAATTTAACTGAAACACAATTCTACAACAGGGCAGATGAAATTAATATGCTGTCAAGTCTATTAGGAACCACGGAATTCAATTCATCCCCCACTATACTATTGACTGGAATTAGGGGAGTAGGAAAGACAGCACTCATCAAAAAAATCAAACATAAATTTGATAAGGAATATCTGGTAGTAGATATTGATCTGTCAAGAAGTAATGCATACCAACAAAAAAAGCTAAGTCGAGGCAGCATAATCAAAATAATCTATGATGCAATAATAAAAGCTTCGAAAGAATTCGGCTTAAGAACACTTGACAAGAAAATAGAAAAATACTTTAAAACAAATAAATTCAAGATAGATAAGATTTTATCTTATGAACACATTCCAGTACCAGTATTTGAAAGTGAGGAGAATTATGCAAGATTAGCTGATTTTGTAATGGAATTGCCCCAAAAAATTTACGAAGACAATAGTGACAAATTAAAAGGAGTATTCATTTTCATTGATGAAATCCAATTGATTAAAGATTTAGACAATGTAGACAAATTTTTATGGTATATGCGTAGTTTCATTCAAAACCAAAAAAATGTTGCATACTTATTTTGTGGAAGTATGAGTTTGAAAGACAGTTTAATCAATGATTTAAATGGAAAGGAAGGTGCATTTGGAGGAAGAATGCTAACAATTGAAATCCATCCATTTTCAAAACAAACAACAAGGGGATATATCGAATCAATTCCAAGAAACATATTGCTGGATGATGGTGGATTTGAAAGATTTTACAAATGTACTCGAGGAATACCTTATTACATCAACATATTTGCAAAAATTCTTCCAGAAAACATAACCTTAACAGAAAATAACATTATTGAGTTATTTAAGGATTCGATTGATTATCTTGCAGTACATTTTATATTCATGTGGTCTAAATTAACATTTCAAGAACAAAAAATAATTATTTCTTTACTTGGAAACCCTAAAAGGAGAATTGAAATAGCAAACACTTTAGAGGTTACTAGCGGATCACTTAATAGGCCATTGAATCGCCTGCTTGATTTTGACTTAATTGAATATGTAAATGACAAATACCAAATTACTGACCCAATACTCACCTACTGGCTTCAAAATAGTCATGAAAAGAATGGAATATATCCATTTAGAAGTATTTAATTAGCATTAGTTTTGGATTTGCTTTTAAAAGTTTTTTAATTATTACAAAATAAATTATCCTAGAGTTCGGGGGTGTTAAAAGATAAGCATGCGAACTATATCCTAGGTTTTATACGAATTGTTCGTATTTTTTTTTAGGTTTTGTTATCTTGAAGCTAAATTTGGACAACTATAATAACTATGCAATATAAAATAATATTCAAGTAGGTGGGATATTATTTTTAAAAGTTCACAGAAAAAATCAACTTTAATTGTTGTAGCGATAACTCAATTAATCATACAGTTAATTGCTAACATGACTGTTATTGCCTTGCCAGATATAGCTGCTGATTTAAATTTTTCTGCTGAAGCAATTTTGTGGGTAAATATAATTTATCTGATGAGTTTTGTAGCTTTCAGTCTGCCTTTTGCTAAAATCATTTCACAGTATGGGGTTAAAAAATCCACTAAAATAAGCCTTTTATTACTGTTTTTTTCTATTTTAATCTCAGTATTTTCGATAAATGATATTATGTTTCTTTTATCTAGATTAATGCAAGGATTTTCAGCTGCTATATTGGCTATTAGCTTATATGTTATTGTAGTTGAAGAGTTTGAGGATAGTGAAATAGGTTCCGCATTAGGTGTAGTTTCATCATCAGGATATATTGGATTGTTAATTGCTCCAGTAGTTATGGGATTGGCAATTGTTGCATTAGATTGGAAATGGGCATTTTTAATGGTACTCCCAATATTAGTTATTCTGCTGATATTATTGAATGGAATTGACTATGAATGGGCCACCGAAAAGAAACATGTAGACAATAAAGGTTCACTAATCTACGTTGTTATGATGTGTCTATTTACTTATGGAATGACACTACTGGATGAGTTTGGAATTGTTTTTGTAGTAATCAGCGTTATTTTATTAATAATATTGTTTAAAGTTGAAAAAAATGTTCCCGAACCAATATTTAATTTCCAGTTGCTTAAGGATGTTAAATATGTGATTGGAAATTATGCTGCTATGATAACTTATTTCACTATAACAATTACCATTACTGTACTGTCACTGCATTTGCAATATATTTTAGATGTTGAAGAGATTGTTGTGAGCTTTATTCTTCTTATTGCACCTATTATCATGATAGGAACATCCGGTTTTTCAGGTAGGCTTTCAAATAGGATTGATTCAAGAATAATATCTGGCGTTGCAATGATTTTCATATGTGCATCATCAACCATATTTTTCTTTGTTGATTTCATACCATTTAGTATTATTCTTGTTGGATGCGCCTTACAAGGAATAGGCAATGGATTGTTTTCAGCTCCAAATAATAAATATGTTTTAACTCTTGTGGATGAGGAAGATTTGCCTGATGCAAGTTCAGTTTTATCAACCAGTAAGGAATTAGGTAAAATTTTAAGTGCTGGAATTTTCACAGTCATATTGTCCATTTTCATTGGAGGCCAGCAATTGGGACTTGATCATATTGGCCATTTATTTATTCAGTCAGCTAACTTAATGATGTTTATATGCCTATTGTTAAATTTGTCTGCGGCAATTTTACTATTCTACAGTAAATTCAGATATGACCATGTTCCTAATGAAAGTGCTGTAAGATTCTTTAAACGCATTGCACCTGAATGGGCTAAAAAAAGGGCGTATGAGAAATAAGACAATTGATTTTTCACGGAAAACAAATAAGTATACGAACTATTTTATATGAATATGTGAAATGTTCGTATTTTCATAGGTTTTTACAAAATATTAATTTATTAGTGTATAGTCTGATAATCGTTAATGTTAATAGAAAATAATGATATATTGAATAGTGGTGATGTTGTGGATTATGAAGCAATAATTTCTGAAAAATTTCCAAATTATGATATTGAAGTTATTACTCCAGACATTTTTGAGATAGGTGCTTTGGTTGAATACATTACAGACGATATTGTTGTTTACAAGCCATTTTCGGTCATGGTGTATCGACATCTAATCAGATTCATGATGAATGTGGGCCATAGAGGAAAAATCTATTATTTGGATGGTTTTTCAGACGACGATTTGGAGATTGTTCATGGGGGACTTTTGAAATTCACATGGCGGCGTGATGTTAAGATTAGCCTTTTTAAGAATGCAGATCCTGATAGGGATGTGCTGGGCTTAAAATAGATTTTCAAAGTTGAAAGAATTCATCACAATACTCGCAATAATAATCGTAATTACTTTCACAGCAATTTCCGATTATTATCTCATTGCCTAAGGATTCAATAGCCAGTTCGTCTGTGGGTTCGCCATGAAATACTTTTTTTAATTCTCTTTTACATTTTGGACAGGTTGTCATATTGTCTAATTATATTAATGATGAATTTTAAATATTATTGTAGGTGTAAAAATGCTTATTAATGTAGGTGCCGAATTCGGTAAAAATTTAGAAACTAGTGAAATAGCAATTGAATTAGTTGATATTTTAAATAAAATACCTGAAGAAGAGTTTATAATTGATTTTAAAGATGTTATGTATGTTACTATGAATTATGCTCAAGCTTATTATACTGCAAAAAATGAATCTCCAAAAAAGATTTCAGAAATCAATATTTCAGATGAAATCCGCGTGATTATGGGTGCTGCTGATGAGGCATGCAATCCTTAATTTCTATTTTTTTTTAAATTAATAGGCAAAATATTAAATTAACTAAAAAAGATATATTGTTAATGTTGATAGTAATGCTTTTTGAATAGCTATTATTTTCACATTCATTAATGAATTTTATGCTTTCTTGAATGGAAGTTTAATTATGACACTCGGCAATTTTTTTAGTGTTGCTGATGAAATATAAAGGGTGTTTAAGTGAGTGAACAAAAATTAGAAATATTCAATGTTTTAAATTTTTTAAACAATGGTTATGAACTTGAAGATATTTTAAATGAAGGTCAATTTGGAACTTTTGAATCAGCTGAAGCTTGTATTAAGTATTTGGTTGATGAAGGATATCTTAAAGGGGATGTTGGAGAAATTGGCGGCAGTGATGTAACTGGTGGGGAAGCATTAACCCCTGAAGAAATATCAAAAAAATACACTGTCTCACAATTAAAGGATATTTTGAGAGAAAACGGTTTAAAAGTTTCTGGTAAAAAACAGGAACTTGTTGAAAGGGTTTTACCAGTTTTAAATGGTGAAGTTGAATCTGAAGAGACAACATTGGTTGATTTTGATAAATCTGCTGATTTGGAATTAACTGAAAAGGCTCTTGAGTTTTTAGATGAAAATGACTGGATTGATTTGTACATGTTTGCACTTGTTGCATTCAGATTTGAAGATTATCAAACCTATGTCGAATCATCAACTGAAGGCAAAATCGAAACTGCATTGAGTTTCTGTGATGAAATTCTTTCAAGAGCGTTGGTTGCAAATCAATTTTTAGTGTTTATCGATGCATTATCTGCAAAAGCTCATGTTTATGCATATTATGAGGATTATGATTCATTCTTGGATTATGACTTGCAACGTTATATTATTGGATTAAACCCTATTGTTATGGATTCACAAACTTATGCAACATATGATGTTATAAATGAAGCCAATATCATTAATTTGAAAAACGTAGTGGAAAAATTGAATATGGGTAATCTAAAGAAAAGATTTGATAAAATATGGAACAAGTGCCATATTAAAAACACTACTGTGCCTAAAAAAGTTTGCTACAAAATTTTACAAAAAGCTATTGGTGGCGCAAACATCGAAGAACTCAACTTTGATGTGAAAGAAAAATACTTTAATAAAAAATTTGGAATTTAATCTATGAAGTCTAAAGTTGCCGGAATAGTTTTTATTGTGGGCAGTTTGTACTATATTGTAGCTGAAGCCATTTCTGCAACTTTTTTTAATTCTTCTTTAATGGATGCATATATTTTTCATACTATTTCTGAACTTGGAATTCCAAATGCAAACTCTCCATTATTCTGGTTGATGGATTCTGCTTTTATTTTAATTGGTTTAACTTTAATATTTGGAAATTTTTACAGTTTTAAAGATTTCATCGCTAAAAATAAGATTCCTTTTTACATTTTCACATTGATAACAGGTATTGGAGTTATTATTGTAGGTTTGATTCATGGTGGAAATCCTCTGACTTCTGGTTATCATACCTTGGGTGCTGTAATGGCTATTTTGGGTGGAAATATATTATTGGTTTTGATTTCAAGGTCTATGGCAGAATTTGAATTATATCAAAAAATCACATTTATATTGGGGATTTCTGGCATGATTGTGTTTTGGATAATGTTTTTCAATATGGGGAGTATTTACATGCCGGTATATGAAAGGTTGTCCGTTTACACATTAATTATTTGGAGTTTTGTGAGCGGTGTTTACTTGCTTGAAAATTAAGTCTATCATTAATTATTTTGATTGTTCTCAGTTTGCATATATTTTAGTTAAACACTTTTTTAAAATTATTAAAGCATTCATGATATGGCAAGTTATATTTTAAGGCCATGTAGATTAAATTAAAAAGATTTAAATACTTTGTCATTTAATTATTTTTAAAGGTGATATTATGGCAAAACTAGACAAAGATGTTGAAGAAGAAATTTTGGCAATTGTCGAAAAATATCAAAAAGAAAATACCAAACTTTTAAACTATCTTATAACTGATGATATGATTACATTTTTCTCACCAGTTGCAAACGGCAGTCAAATAACTGCTGAAGACTTGCAAAAAGTTGCAGATATTTTAAAAGGATCATTTGAAGGAATGGAAATTGTAAATCAAGAGTACAGATTCAAATTCAAATGTGGATTATAGGGGTTCAAAAACCTCTATTTTTTTTTAATTTTTTTTACCAACAGTTTTAATACAAGTTGCAATTAATATAACAATCATGTCAATACAGAAAATCATTGCTATTTTGATATTATTGATTTTGATAATAGGTATTCCATTAATAATTCTAACACCACCCAAAGCCCATTATGAGGACACAGTTTTTGAAGCTATTGGTGGTGATGAATTCTTGAATGTCACTCTCAAGCATTGCTTAAAAATTGATGAGAAGGATATTCCAGATGCTTCTTTTCATACTTCAGATGGTGAAATAAAATATTTTGATGCGAAAAATATTACTTATGTCGATACTTTTGGAAATAAAGATTATTTCATCGTTTGGAAGACAACGCCAGATAAGTATGGGTGGATAAAAAACAATAATGTTAACCAATACATCTCCACCTATTTGAAAGGGGATGTTAAAGGTAAATGTTTTGTGGAATATTCCTATGAGGACAAGTATGTTTACGGCGTGATGGTAAGTACTGTAATTGATGATATCAGTGAATCAGAGTTGATATATGATATTTTAGGATTAAATCGCAGTGGATTCGATTTGGTCTACAGTTCAACACAACCTAGTTATAGTACATACTCTCCAAGTCAGTCTGGTGGTTATCATACAGTTGTGCCGGATAGATATACGTTGTCTAGAACCGATCCTGGTGCATATTATGACCATTATGAATATGGGGATAATTATGATATAGATGATTACTTGGAATCTGAAGGGTATGATTAACGTTTCAGATATTCTTGGGTGAGCTTACACTCACTCATGCATTTTGTACAGCCAAGTCCTGCTTTGTACTGGTCTATAATGTATTCGCTGCATGTTTTAATATCGATAATGTCTTCCCTATTCAGTCTGTTGTTCCATTTTTGGGGATTGATTGCATCAACTGGGCATGCATCTTGACAATTTGTACAGTCGTCACATTCCGAATCGGTAATCGGTTTTCCAAATTCAAGGGGCATGTCTGTTAATATTGCACCAAGAGCAACTGCAGAACCATATTCTGGTGTAACGAATAATGCGGAGCGACCAATCCATCCAAGACCTGATTTTGTAGCTATTGTTTTATAAGGCAAAATACTTAATAGTTTTTCCATATCGCATTCATTGCGTTTCATTGTGAGGGCAAATGCATCATATCCGAGATTTTTTATATATCTTTCACCTTTATGGGCAATTTTTGTTAATTTTCCAATTTCTCTGTGAAATGATTTCCAATAAGTCTCGTACTCTTCATCTTTAACTAATTGTATTGTTTCTTTTGGAAGTTTTAAAACAAGGCTGATTCCATTTGGCAAATCAATGAATTCATTTGCAAGGCCGTTGACATTTGCAAAGCCAACTTTGCTTGCTCCTAATTCTATCAAGTAATCTTTAAGTTCATTCAGTTTTGACATAATATTTTTTATAGATAAATGAACATATAATGTTATTGTATTAAATTTTTTTCTTAAACACTTATTAATAATTAAATTTAAAATTAAATGTAGTGATAAAATGAAAGATATTGATGTTTTAATTGAAGCTTTGCCATACATTAAGAAGTTTCATGATAAAAAAATTTTGATTAAATATGGTGGACATGCAATGGTTGATGAGGAAGCAAAATCATCCACTGCTCGTGACACTGTATTGCTTAAATATGTTGGAATGAAACCGTTAATTGTTCATGGTGGTGGTCCGGAAATATCCAGATCAATGGATAAATTAGGAAAAGAATCCAAGTTCATCAAAGGTTTAAGGGTGACTGATGAAGAAACAATGGAAATTATTGAAATGGTTTTGGTTGGTAAAATTTCAACTGAAATTGTATCAGAACTCATTAAACATGATGGTGATGCAATTAGTTTATCTGGAAAAGATTCAAGTTTAATATTTGCTCATAAAAAAGAAGCACATACTATTGATGAAGAGCTTGTTGATTTAGGTCTTGTAGGGGAAGTTGATGTTGTAAATGCTGATTTACTTGAAATGTTTTTAGAAAATGAATATATTCCAGTAATTTCTCCAGTTGGTATTGCTGAAGATGGAACAAGTTTAAATTTAAATGCAGATACTGCTGCTGGTGAAGTTGCTAGTGCTGTTGGTGCTGAAAAATTAATTATTTTAACTGATGTACCTGGTGTTTTAAGAGACCCTTCAAATCCTGATTCATTGATTAATAAGATTCATGTCTCTGAAGTCCCTGGTTTAATAGAAGAGGGAATTATTTCAGGAGGTATGATTCCAAAAATTGAAACTTGTGTAAAGGCTATTGAGAATGGTGTTGAATCCTGCCATATTATTGATGGACGTAAAAAACACTCTTTACTTTTAGAAGTATTTACAACAGATGGTATTGGAACTATGATTTGTAAATAAATCATAGTCATTCTTTTTTTATTTTAAATTTTTTATACTTTAAACATTTTTCTAAGTTCCCTTCTAAGTAATTTCCAGCCGTTTACTCTTGGAAGTTCATCAAGTGTAAATATCTTTCTTGGAACTTTATATCTTGATAGGCTTTCACGTGCATATTCAATTAATCCTTCATCGTCAGCTTCATTTTCCCAAACAACTGCTGCAACGGGAATTTCTCCTCTATGACAGTCATTGATACTAAAAATAGCTATTTCTTTTACTGCAGGATATTTGATTAATACCTCTTCTACTTCAGTTGGATAAATTTTCCATCCGCTCATTACAATCATGTCTTTTTTACGGTCTGTAATGAATAAACGGTTATCTTCATCAAGATATCCTACATCTCCTGTTAAAAACCAGCCGTCATCCAAAAATGAAGTTTTTGTTTTTTCTTCATTTCCCCAATAGCCTTTTGCAACTGCAGGTCCTCTGAGTGCAATTTCGCCCTGTTTATATGGTGGCAATATTATTGATGGATCATTTTCGTCAACAATCTTCACTTCTGAAAAGCAAACCGGATGACCTACACTTTCAAATCTATCTGCTTCCCAGTAATCTTCTGGGCGAATGACGGTTCCAGTTCCGATTACGATTGTTTCTGATAATCCGTAAGCATTTATGATTGGTATCTGATAGGTTTGATGAAAATCCTTCCATATTTTTTTGTGCAATGGTCCTCCGCCAGAAACGATTTCACGAACGGTTTTCAGGTGTATTCGAGCATCCATTGTTGTTAATGTATGTATTACTGGAGGCATTCCGGTCAGGACTGTAACCTTTTCGTTTTCACATAATTCCAAATATTCATCAATGTTGAACTGTTCCATTAGAATGTAGTATGCAGCGGCTCTTAATGCTGCAATTGACCATGAAAGTCCAACATGTGCCATTGGATAAATACCTAAATAAACGTCATCCTGTTTCAAGGTTAATACATCACATTCATTGTGTATTGCTGTAAAATAATTTCCATGGGTTAACATGGCGCCTTTTGGTTTTCCTGTTGTGCCTGAAGTGTATTGTAGTTGACATAAATCATCCCAATCAGTATTCACGGCAGGCAACACTTCACAATCTTTAAAATTTGAGACATTTTGCGGTACATATGTTTCAATGTCAATGATGTTTTCGCCATCACTGTCTGTAATCATTAGCTTTGCCTTTGAATCTTCGACGATGTACTCCAGTTCGGATGCAGTCATTATTCTGTTTGTTGGAATGGCAATTGCACCAATTCTCCATATTGCAAAAAGTGAAAATAAATATTCTTCTGAATTTTTAAGATAAATTAAAACTCGGTCTCCTTTATCAATATTCAATTCTTTTATTTCACGGCCGATTTCTGAAATGATTGATAATATTTCGCTAGAATTGTATTTTTTACCTGTTGTCGGATTGTATAATACATTTTTATCTAAACGTTTTGAATTTGCATCAAGGAATGTGGTAATATTGAGCATTTATATTAACTCCTTTACAATTGCTTTTGTAACGTCCATTGTGCATGCATTTCCACCCAAATCGGGTGTTCTAATTTTACAATCTGCAATTACTTTTTCAACAGCTTTCTTAATGTCATTTGATAGTTCCCATTCTCCCAAATAATCCAGCATCATTGAAGCAGATAAAATCATGGAACATGGGTTTGCAATATTTTTCCCAGCGATATCTGGCGCTGACCCGTGTACAGGTTCAAATAATCCGTTATGGTCTCCGATGTTTCCTGATGGTGCAAGGCCCAATCCTCCTACAAGTCCTGCACTTTCATCAGATAATATGTCTCCAAACAAGTTACTTGAAACAATGACATTGAAGTTTTGAGGTTGGGTAAGTAGATACATTGCAGTTGCATCAACATAATAATCTTCAGCGGTAATTTGCGGGTATTGTTTGGCAACTTTGTAGAAACTTTCTTTAAATATGCCATCAGTCTTTTTTAGTACATTGCTTTTGTGTACGCATGTGACCTTATTTTGGCCTCTTTTGATGCATAAGTTAAAGGCGGCCTTTGAAATCCTTTCAGATGCTTTTTTGGTGATGTGTCGCTCTGCAATCATTTTTTCACAATCACCATATTCGACCTGTGAGTATAATCCTTCGGTATTTTCCCTAACTATTACAAAGTCAATATCATCACGTATGCAATTCACGCCTTTGTATGATTTTATGGGTCTGATGTTTGCATATACATTAAGTGCTTTCCTTAAATTAATAATTGGGCTTGGTTGGCCAGGTGTTGATGTGGATGCACCGAATAATACTGCATCACTTTTATTGGCTATCTTTATTGTCTCTTCAGGTAATGTTGTTCCTGTGTTGTTGAAACATTCAAAACCTGCTATTCCATATTCAAAACTAAATTCTAAATCTATTTTATCAAGTAAATATTCGCAGGAATCCATTACTTCGTTTCCGATTCCGTCTCCACCAATTACTGCAATTTTATACATTATTTTACCCTTAACACAATTTGTTCGTATATTAATAATTTTGGTTTCATTCTATTTAATTGTAGTTTAATAATTTTGTTCGTATACTATCGAAATACTTTTATATCACTAAACTATAATAGTATATTAATTACATAAATATCAATAATTTTCCTTATTGAATTTAAGAGGGATTGAAATGGAAAGAAGTATCGATGAATTGATTGAATTGTTAAACGATAAAGACGATTTTGTTGTTGAAGATGCTGTTGGAGAATTAGAATTAAGGGCTGATGAATCATTAGATCCTTTAATTGATGCTTTATCTAGTAGAAAAAAACAAATTAGATTACATGCTGCTACTTTATTGGGTGCCATAAATGACCCTAAAGCTATTCCTGCTTTGATTGAAACTTTACATGATAATAATAAATTAGTTAGAAGAGAAGCATCAACCGCTTTAAGTCGTATGGGCGAACCTGCTGTAGAACCTTTAATCGAAACTTTAAACGATGAAGATTGGAGAGTTAGAGGAGCAGCCGCTTGGGCCTTAGGAAACTTAGATGATGAAAGAGCTATTCCAGCACTTGAAAAATTACTTGACGATGAAAGTGGTTACGTAAAACAAGGTGCACAAAGCGCAATAGCTTCAATAAAAAAATAAGATAATAAAGATATTATCTTAAACTTTTCTTTTTTTTTAACTTAATTTGATGGAGTTTTCCTTTTTGTAAATAGTAATGACAGCGCCAATACTCCAATAGATATGATTGCGTAAACTGTTATTTCAAAGCTGTTTGCATTTGAAAACAATTTGAAAATTCCAAATCCCCAAAGTCCAAATAATATTACTGGTGCAATATATTTGATTATTGCTTTCCATAATCTGCCTACTTTTATTATGGGATGTCTGCTCAACTTAAAACTTTAATTGACAGGTTCTGTTCGAGGAATTTTTCAATTCAGAGGAAAAATTTCAAATCAGCACTTCTAACCGTAGCGTATAATGCAGATGACTGGACATTTGATGCTTTGGAAGCCCATTATGATACTTTAATCAGATATCTTAATTTGGATGATTGTGGAAGAGTTTTGGGTTATGGTTGCGGAACTCCGGCAATGACAAAACGTTCTAGATATCCTGATGAGGCTTACAATTTAGGTAAAAGATTGTAATATCTTTTCACTTTAAAACAATAGCTTTGTCTATCATTCCAATTAAAATCTTGTTTATCGGATTTTTAAATGATAATGGATGTTCTTTTGGATAATCCTTGCTAAATGGGAGTACTTTAAAACTGCTCATGCAACGGTCGGTTGATCTAAGTGCAAAATATGCCTTATAATTTCCATCAAAGATATTTATCATCAAACCAACATCCTCTGTTCTTCCAGGTGCACTAATTCCTTCTTCGGCATAAACTTTGAATTTTTTCACGGTATCTGATGAAATTAGTCCATATTCAACTAAATATTCATATTCATCTTCTTCAAGATCATAATCATCATATTCAATTACTTCGCTGCAATCTTCATCAGGAATGTTTAAATTTGAGGCGCAATAACCTAGGGAAATATAAATTCCATCATGGTCAAGAGCTTTGGAAATGATATCGTAATATAGATTGTCCAGTGGTTGTGACTTGTATCTATCTCCTAAGATTTCTGGAACGGTATGTGTCATTCCTCCATCTTCGATTACTGTACAGTAGAAGTGCTTTTCACCTAAATAACCAGCAGTTGTTGCTTTTTCAATTGTCTCTTTAATGTCGATATTATTTGCATTTTCAATTTTTTCAGCAATTTTTAAGGCTTCAAAATCACTTATCATCATTACCACTTTCTTTTAAAATCTTTAAGTTTTCTTTTAATATTTTGTAAATGCTTTCTGCTCCAATTATATCTTCATCAGGCACCTTCCAGCCGGAAGGATATAGAATAAATGGTTTTGATTGGCTTCCACCAGCTCCTCCATGACTTCCAACAAGCTCTTCAAATGCACAGACTTCGTCATTTTCAGAATCATAAAAGCTATTGACTAAAATGTCTGGACTATATTTGAATGAGCTATTTCTTTTTAGATGTTGGACAATATTGTCTCCAAAACCTTCAAGTGGGTTTTCACCTTCGATTTCATTAGTATCCAAATAATAAGTACCGTTCTTGCCGATTGCCAAATCTCCTCTTTCAGATGACCTGACTAGGATGAATCCAATATATTCGTTTTTAACAATTTCAGATATTAATTCTGGAAACAGTTCATTAATTTCTTCATAAGTTAATCTATGGCGCCATTGGGTTAAATAAATCATTGCAAGATTTCCTGAAGCCAGTACAATAACTTCTGAATCTGATAATTCTTTTTTCTCTTCCTCACGACTTCTATTTTTAATGCTGTCAATCTGTTTGGAAAAAGGCACAAATGTTTCTGCATAGTGTTCTTCATTTGAAGACATTTTTGCATACATTGCAATGTCCTGAGGGAGCAATGATTTGATAAAGTCTTCAAAAGATTCGCCGTATCTCTGTTTAAATGTAGCGCCGTTAGTTTGACCGTGATCTGATTGAATGACAAATTCATAGTCTCGAGGTGAATATTTATTTCCATAAATTAGGCGGGCAATCTGTTTATCCATTCCTTTAAGTGAAAACCATGCATCTCTGCCTCTAACTCCTGAATGATGGGCTATTTCATCGTAGCCTAAATATGTAGAATATGCAACGTCAATGTCTCCAATCATCATGTCTCCAATTAATGTTCCAGTATTTATTTCTCTCATAAATACGTTTGTTCCCGCTCTTGTCGGAATGTAAGATAATTTTCTTCTAATTCTAGGTTGTATATTTAATGCTCTATACATTATTTGTGATATTATTTCTAAAATCATTTCTGCAAAGAATAATAAAACTATACGTGCGAAATTGCTTGAGTTTGAAAAAATAGAAAACCATGCCTTGTTATATAATTTCTGCAGGTCTGTAATTTTGCTGAATGTGAAAATTACATTATCAGTATCTCCGGAGAATAGATTTGACCTGCTTGCCCCATTATCTACTAACAATCCATCCCCATTTGAAATTCTTTCTTCCAACGTTTTGACTTTTATTGCCCCGGAACATTCCATTATCTGATTGTCATTTTCTTTTTCAACCCATCTGAATGCAGTAATATCTTCATTATTTCCATGCAGAATTCCTGCCTGACTAGCACCGGTTTGTGAAGATAAATCGGTTTCCCACATTCTTAGAGTATGGCTTTTATTATCAAGCATTGATTTGACAGTAGGCATATATCCTTTATCTATTGCTTCGCATAAAACATCATATGCAAGTCCATCAATTTCTATTATGATTACTCCAGGATATTTTTTTATGTCACCTTTTCTTTTCTTTGTTGCATCCCTTAGAACTGACCTATAATATGAACTAGTATCTTCAATTGTTACGAGTGTTGAAAGGATTGTTGTCAATAATGCCATGGCCAATGGTGCTAATATCACTCCCCAACCGGTAATGGTTATGTCGAAAAATGGTGCAAAAATCTGAAGCAGAATCCCATTTAAAACTAGTGTTCCCACTCCAAAAGTCAAAACTAGAAATGGCATCAATATTCTTGTTAATATTGGCCAGAATATGGCATTAATAAAACTGATGAATATGACAAACAATGCCACTTCGTCGAATCTGCTCACGTCAACGCCCAATCCAAAAAAACTAATTAAGTATAATCCTATTATGTTTCCTATAAAGATTATTAAACTTCTTTTTAATGTTATTCGTGGAGGCTTATCATATTCGCTAACATGTTCCATATGTTTATTTATGTTTTTCTTTTAAAAATATTATCTATATTATTTCAAAAATTTCGTTTATTGTATCAACTTTTTTAAATAATTCTTCTTGTTTGTATAGAAATCCTTTTTCACTCATTTCATCAATCATTTCAAGCATCTTATCAAAGAAGCCCTCAATGTTGAAAACGATAATCTCTTTATCATGTTGTTTTAACTTTCTGAGGGTTATAATTTCAAAAAATTCATCTAGAGTTCCTATTCCTCCGGGCGTTATTATGAATGCATCTGAATTTTCTAAAAATTTCTTTTTTCGCTCGTCCATTGAATCAACATAAATGAATTCGTCGCACTGTTTGCATAGCGGTTCGAAATTTCCAATCCATTCTGGAGCTATTCCGATTGATGTTCCATTATTGTCATGAACTCCTTTTGCACATGCACCCATCATGCCAGTATCTCCTCCGCCAAAGACTAAACTGTGTCCATGCTTGGCAATTTCACGGCCTAATTCATAAGCGCAATTGGTATATTTTGGGTCTATTTTTCTACTTCCTGATCCATATAAACAAATTTTCATAAAATCATCTCTAAATATCGGGGGTTTGCTCAGCCAAACATAAGTGGCAGATTGCATTAACATTATCCTTTTGATTATCTTTAACCGGACAGAAGAATTCGCCATTCCTCTTTTCTACCTTTAGACTTCCAGGAAATTCACTACCTACTGGATGAATTGGTTCTTCTAAGATAAATGTGGTGTATAGGGCTGTAATTACATAGATTAGTGGGAATTTGTCGTCTTTTTGATCCGACAGCCTTTCCTTTTCAAATGTCCTTTTCAGCATAGGAAATGAACTGTCAAATGATTTTTTATCAATAATTTCATTATCGTAACTGTCATTGTTGAGGACTTCTTTCATTCGAAGTATAAAATATTTTATATAGATTTTTAAATATTTTTCACGATAATTAGCATGAACAAACTTTCCATCTTTTCTCATTCGTGCTGTAGCCATCATCAAATCATGCACTGATATTTCTGCAGCATATTTTTTAAGAATTATCATTAATTCATCACGGGTAATGTTATCTTTTTTGGATAATTCCATTAGTTCATCTAATATCTCCTCTGGTTTCATGTGTAAGTTTATTTATTTTTAAAGATAAAAATACTTTAATATTTTAAAATCAATAATAAATAATTGGTTGATAGTTATGGCTGAAAATTTCATGGAAATTTCTAAGGAAGATATCGAAATTGTTGAAAATGCATTGAAAGTTAATTCAGATTATAAACCTAAAAATGATAATTTCAATGTAAAATCATTTAAAAAAGGAAAAGAAATAGTATTGATACAATATGTCGCCAATGTGGAAAATGAATTGGTTTTTCAAACTAAAGAAGAAAACGGCAAATATTATATTTCAGATACTTTTGCATTGTTCCAGGACAATATTATAAATGGTAATGTGTCAAGGGATGTTTTCCAATCAGTAAATAAATATTTCCATGATGTTATATCAGATGAAAGCAATGATTTTTCAGAGGAAAAGGAAGAGCTGATTAATTTTTTAATGTTGACTGAAGAGTATGATGAAAGTCAGCTTCAGATTGACTTGGACCCTTCAAAGATTCGTGAAGATTATAAAAAGGATTATGATAGGATATACTCTGATGATTCCATGAACAGGGTTGAAAAAAGTTTAGCCTTAAAGGAATTGTTGCACATGTCTATCTGTCAGGTTGTTAATGACCTTGAGCTATTTTTCACAAGACCTGTTGATTTAACTCCTGAAGAGATAGCTGAAAAAGATAAACAGGAAGCTAAAGCTTTGGAAAATGAAATGCAATTATCTTAAGTTTTTCATTTTCAACATAACTATAAGTAATAGTTTTTACATAATTTGTATTATATGATTGCTATCACTAAAAACGAAGAAGTTGTTCTAAACCAGATTAATATATTTTCCATTGAATATCCTGAAGGAATCCCTGTTGGTGTTTTAAGAAAGGATTTAGGGTTTCATGAATATGATTTGGTGGAGATTATAAAGGAACTTGAAGATAAAGATTTGGTTATATTCAATGATAATAAGGTTTCTTTATCAGAATATGAAAAGGAAATCAACACTGTTAATTCTAAAAAGGATTTAGAGGAATTGGAATTAAACATTAAGGAAAAAGAATCCTATGAATTGATTCAAAATTTGGTTGATGATAAAAATCTCATATCAAAATACACTTTGGAAGGACATCTTTTGTATGGTGATTTAAAATTGTCTAATTTTAGAATGTATCATATTATTTTATCTTTGCAGAATAAAGGCCTTTTAAAACCCATCGTTAAGGATGATGGCGAATATTATCTGTTGGTAGGATAATATTTTTTCTATATATCATATTAAATCAGTAATATTTTTTTTCATTTTAATCATAATATTTATATAAGTTAATAAATATAAAATGTAATTATATAATTTAATGTTTTGATGTGTTTTGTTATGATGAGAATTAGTATGTCTTTACCTAAAAAATTATTATCTGATTTTGATGAGGTATTAAAAGAACGGGGATATCAGTCCCGTTCAAAGGGAATTCGTGATGCACTTCAAGATTATATTGTTAGATATCAATGGATGAACTCTATGGAAGGTCAAAGAATTGGTATTATAACTATCATCTATGATCATCACTATACAGGCGTAATGGAAAACCTTGCAGAAATTCAACACAGCTTTAGAAATGAAATCAACACAAGTATGCATATTCATATGACTGACAAATACTGTATGGAAATTGTAGTCGTTAATGGGGATATTGCTGAAATCCGTGATTTGACTGAAAGAATCATGAGGCTTAAGGGTGTTGAACACGTAAAACTTACAAGTACTGCAAATGGAGAAGAATTTAGTGAACCTGGCCACAGTCATGAACATGGTCATCATCATCACTAAATTTAATATTTTTTTTCATGAAATTCAAAACTACTCCCTATCATTCAGATTTATTAAAGGATACTGATAGGTTAGCTAGTTTCTATAATGCCATAATGGAATATGATGGCAATACTGAGCTTGCTTATGATTTAGGATGTGGGAGTGGCATTCTATCTTATTTTTTAAGTTCTTATTTTGAAGAGATTGTTGCTTTGGAATTGGATTTTAAAGCTGCTAAATGTGCTAAAGAAAATTTGTCCGATTTTTCAAATATTGAAGTTATCAATGAAAATGTTATAGGATATGGTTTTGAAAAAAAGGCAGATCTAATAGTTTGTGAGATGATGGATACTGCATTAATTGATGAGGAGCAGGTACCAGTTTTAAATTATGCCAAAAAGTTTCTAAAAGAAGATGGGCAGATTATACCGCGGGAAATTATTAATACTGTGGAACTAGTAAACTTGCAAAGAGACAATGTTCATTGGGATGAAGATGGAGCAAAATATGAAGTGCTGTCTGATGCTGAAGTCTACTCAAAGTTTAATTTGCTTGATGATATAAATACAAATTTTGAAAAAGAAATATCTATCAAATCTAAAAAGGATGGATTCGTTAACGGATTAAAAATAACCACATTTACAAAGCTTAATGATAATATAATTTGCGGTCCAACCCCTATGCTAAACCCACCCTTATTGATTCCATTGGAAAAACGATTTGTAAAAGGCAATGATTTTATAAATGTTAAATTAAAATATATTATGGGAAATGGAATTGAAAGTATTCAAACAGAATACCTATAATGATGGTGAAATAATGTCTTTCGAATCTCAACTTGAGGGGTTTCTCTCAAATAGTGAAAAATTGATTGTTTTGGGTGTTGGTAATGACCTCAAATGTGATGATGGCGTGGGACCATTCATCATTAAAAGATTAAAGGAAGAAGATATTGAGGACGAAAATTTAATATTTATCAATGCTGAAACTGTTCCCGAAAATTTTACAGGCAAACTCCGAAAAGAGAATCCGACCCATATTATCATAGTGGATGCCTGTCTAATGAATGGAAACCCAGGGGATATGCAAATTGTAGATAAAGATGATTTTTCAAATATAGGTATTTCAACCCATTCCATGTCTTTATCCTATTTTGTTAAATATTTGGAAAAGGATAATGATTTTAAAATAATTTTTGTAGGAATAGAACCTGAATCTTTAGATTATGGTGAAAACTTAACTGAGAATGTTGAAAAAACTGCTTTTGACTTTATTAATATATTAAAAGGGATTATATTATGAAATTATTGTTTATTGGCTCAAGATTATATGATGACCTTGATTGGTATGTGAGAAGTAAGGGAATTGAAAGTGTACTTACAGAATCTAATGAAGATGCGATTAACTTGGATTTGCCTGACCAGGTTTTTATTGTTCCAAGGGGAATGGATGGTCCAAAACAGGTTGCACTGATGCAAAATGTTGATGCAATTGTCCCGTTGATTGGAATAGATCCGCCATTAATTGATGTTGCGCATATGAAAGAAGAAATTGAAAGCGAGTATAATATACCCGTCATTGCTTCTGATGTAAGAGCTGTTGAGCTTACTTCCAACAAAATCAGAACCAAGAGCTTTTATGAAGAAATTGGAGTAGCTACTCCACAATATCAGATATTAAATAATCCTAATGAACTTAAAATGGATTTTCCTGTTGTTTTAAAACAGGGTGAAGGACAGGGCGGTAAGGATATTAAAGTTGCCCATTCAATTGATGATGTTGAGGAATACTTTGAGGAATTCGACCAGGCGTTATGTGAAAAATTCGTTGAAGGGTCTGAAATTTCAATTGAAGTATTGGGATATGGTGGGGAATATGTTGCATTGCCTCCAATTTATAAGGGTGAAACCACTTTGGAAGGAACTCATCCATTAAATAAAGTTAAAACAGGACCTTGCATGGTTGAAGGATTGGATAATAACTTAGTTCAACATACTGCTTATAAAATAGCTAAAAATTTGGATTCTGATGGAATTTTTGAAATGGATTTCATGTTTTCAAAAGAAACCCAGCAATTATATGCAATTGAAGTTAATACTAGGCCTAATGGTACCAGATATTTAACCACTGCAACTTGTGGCATTAATTCATTGTGTGAATTAGTCAATATGGCCATTGGTGAGTTTTCATTATCTAAAATTTATGATAATCTTGAATATCATTATTCAACTGAAATTCCAATAGGTAATTATAAAGGTCCTTCTCCTAAAGAACCTATAAAGTCTTTTGAAGATAATGATTTTGTTGTTCATGGTCCTGAAGGTTATCAAAGAGTAACTGCAAGGGCTGATTCCAAGGAAGGGCTCAAACAGCTAGTTGATAAATTGACATAATCTGTGTTATAAGTTATAATTATATACTATTATTAATAGATATCTTATTAATCTAATGATTTATTGTGTGGTAAAATGAATAATACGGATATGTTAATTCTTTTTTTAGTAACATTATGTGCTACAATATTCTTCACATGGTATGTAAAAAGAATATTTCTCCGAGCAAGGATTGCTGATAATCCTATAGTTAGTGAACATAGGCATAAGAGCGGTACTCCGACAATGGGTGGTGTTGCATTCTTATTTGCAATTTCTTTTGTAATTGCAGCATATTATCAAAATATTCCAATATTATTAGTTTCATTCATCATGCTTGCAGGCGGTATTGTTGGTCTGGTTGATGATTTGATTGGTCTTAAAGTTAAAGAAATTCAAAAGGTTGTTGTCAATACCTCTGATGAGGTTATTGCATTGGGAAGATTGGATGTTGAGCCTGGAGAGGAAGTTCGTGTTGCAACTCCAAAAGCAAAAGCCGAAGTTGATGACTTGCTTAAAGAAGGTAAAGTTGAAGTCATAGGTGAAGTTCCTATCAAAACAGAACCTGAAGAATTGGAAAAAATAGTTTGTCAGATTGTAATCGGAATATTTTTCGCTCTTACTGGTATAGTGACTACTTTAGGTGGTTTTGAATTAGGTTTATTGGCTATTCCAGTAGTTATTATAGCCATTTTAGGTTGTATCAATGCAGTTAATTTAATTGATGGGATGGATGGCTTAGCCGCAGGTATTGTGGGAATTGCATCAATTTTCTGTTGTGTTTACATTTACTTGTTTGGACATGCATCTTTAATGCCTCCATTTTTAATATTGTCTGCTTTATGTTTAGGATTTTTAGTATTCAATAAATATCCAGCTTCTATTTTTATGGGTGACACTGGATCATTCGTATTGGGAACAGGTTATGCTGCTGCAGTACTTGTCTGTGATATTCCGTATTTTGGAGTTCTAGCATTGGGTGTTCCAATTATTTCAGTTATTGTAAGCTTATTGCACAGGGCACATATAATCAAATTACCCGTAGAACCGCTACATCACACATTGAATCATTATGGAATGTCTGAAACAAAAATTGTATTGACTTACTGGGGAGCTACATTATTATTGTGTGTAATAGGTATCCTTGCTAAGATGTACCTATTCTAATTTTCTTTTTGGTGATAATATGGAAATTCAAGAATTGACTGAAGCCATTGAAGGAAAACTCATTGGAAATGATGAATTCTTTTCAATTGATGGTTTTACAGGTAAATTTACTTTTTTAAATGATGCACATACTGGAGATATAGTAATAAGGCATTGGATTAATGATAAAGGTATTGAAATGGCATTTGATCAGAATATTGCTTGTTTGATTACTCAAAATCCAAAAGATGGTGCTATTGAAATGGCCGAACATTTAAATTTCCCATTGATAATTACAGATAAAATAGAATTGGCAAATGCATATGCATTATCATACACCATTAACAAATTCTCCCCAAATTCGACAAACATTGTAATCACTGGAACAAACGGCAAGTCAACTACATCACATTTAATTTATCATATTTTAAAAACTGCTGGCTTTAATGTATTTACCAATACCGATAGCGAATCGGAATTCAATACATTGATTGACCCGATGGTTTCTAAACTAATTGCGGATGAAGTTACAAAAAATGGGGAACTGGATTATCTGGTAATTGAAGTATCTGAAGTTCAAGGTTGGCTTGGAAAATTGATGGAGCATCATGCAGCATTGATGAGCGAAGCAATCAACCCTAAAGTTGGAGTCATAACAAACATTGCAATGGACCATATTGGTCTTGTAAATTCAATTGATGATGTGTTTAGGGAAATAACTGCTGTTCCAAAAGCTATTGGGGATGGTGTTTGTGTACTCAATCATGATGATGAATTGGTCATGAAATTGGATGCTGAAAACCCATTCTATACTTCAATGTCTCCATTAGATGAGGAAAATGCAGTTTATTATGATGGTGAAAAAATAATTCATCAAGGCAAAACACTCATGACTAAGGAAGAATTGCCATTCACAGGCAATCATTTTATTCAAAATATTTTATCAGCTATTGCATCATGCATATCTTTGAGAATTAATGAAAATGATATAATTGAGGGTGTCAAATCATATAAAGCTTTAAATAGGCGTTTTGCTAAATTAAATGATGAACCGTTAATTTATGATGATTTTGCACATAATCCTGATGGAATTAAAGCCACTATTTCTGAAACAATCAAATTGCTTCCTCCAAATCAGACATTATATGTTGTATGTGCCATCAGAGGGTCAAGGGGTGTTGAAATAAACCAATTGAATGTTGAGGCACTTGTGGAGTCTGTGGGGGATAATATGGAATTGATTTTATCTTCAAGCAATGATGTTGTCAATGATTTAAATTTTGTTGAACAAGAAGAAAGAGAAGTATTTTTCAACACATTAAATCAAAATGATATTGATTTTATTCATTATGACAATTTAAAAGAATGTTTAAGTGAAACTTACAAAAAAGCGGGTAAAAATGATATCATATTATTAATAGGAGCTCAAGGAATGGATCCTGCCGAATCACTTTTAAAAGATATTATATAAATTTAAATATTATATTAACTTAATATAATAAATGAATAGTTTTATTCTTATAATAGAATATTCGATAAAAGAGGATATAAACATGTTTATAAAGATTAGAAGAGACACATTAATAATTCTATTATTGGCATTTATTTTAATCTTTTGTGGTCGTTTAATCACTTATGTTGCATTTGCATCTTCTGATGAAGTAAATGATGGTATAGCTATTTCAGGAGTTATCATTAAAGGAAATGATATTGTTCCTGTAGATACTATCAGGTCTAATGTAATGCAATCTGGATTAAGGGATGGTAGTGTCATTTATGGTGATGTTTTAAAGACTTCAGTTAGGGAAGTCTCGCTGCAAGATGCTATTCAAACGGCACAAGAGTTTGCAACACGATCAACAGTACCTGGTACTTCTGTAGAACCTATTACTGCTGCAGATGTTCAAGTAGATAAAAATACTGGTGTTGTTACTGTAACTGTTATTGAAGACTTTTCTTCTGTTGATATGGGTAATAAAACATCTAGTAGTTCTTCAGTAGGTGGGTAAGTTGGATAAATTTAAAGTATCAATTGTATTTTTAATAATATTTCTAATGACTATGAGTAGTGTCGCAGCTACCTGTAACATTATTATTATTACTGACCCTACTGGTAAGGATCCAAATGGAGCTGCGGCTGGAAGTATGTCATTTGCAGAAAACATGTTCCAATCAACATTTTTAATGTCTAAAAACAATCATTTTGCAGTGCTTTCCGGGGGTACCGGTAGTTCAGATACAAGGTTGGATTCAGTCATTGAAGCTGTTGCTAATTTAAACAATAATGTTTCTGCTGCTTCAGCTGCATCTATTGCATCTCAATATAATGGGGCTCGTCTGGTTGCAGGTGGTCCAAGCATTGGTGCTGCTGTTGGTGGTTCTTTCGACGCTTATGTAATTACTGTTGATGATGCTAGTAATGATATTAAAGTTACTCCATACAGTAGTGGTGTTGCAACATTGCAACCTGGTCAAAAAGGAGCTATTATTCACTTGAGGAACACCAATGGTAATCCATTGTATGGTACAGCAGATTCTGTACGTAAAGAAACTGCAATGAATATTGGTAAAATGATTAGGGACGGTTATCCAGCAACCACTATCTTATCAGAAGCAATGGGTCAAGTGGCTAATGAATCTGGTGAAAAATACGGTGGTGGTGGAGTAAATCTAGTTTCTGGAATTTCAACTGAAGACATGTTTACTCCTCAGGAAATGAACCAAACGGGTTATCCTATGGATGAGGAATATTCCAAAGCTTGTCAAGATTGTGAATGGGCAATGGGATTCCCTGCTGCTGAAGCTTATGGTAGATGTCCTGTTTGTGGTGGAGAATTAAAAACAATATATGCATATCAAGCTTTAGGTGATGCTCTGACTGTTAGTTCGAATGCGGTCAGTGTTTCTGTTTATGGTAGTGATAAGCCTGGTTTAGCAGCGACAACTTCTGAAATTGTTGAATCTTCTGTTGCTAAAAATGGTTATGATGCATCTGCAATTGCAGCGTCCATTAATAAAGCTATTAATAATGGTCTTTTAATGGGTGTTGATCATGTGGAACCTAAGGATTTAAATGTAAAACAAGGTTCTAAGGCAGTTGGTGTTTATTTCAATGCGCTTCCTGGAGACAGATCATCTCCTGCATGGGATTTACCTATTGATGGTAATATATTGAATATTTTAGGAAGTATTCAAACTGCTGTAGGTATCATCTTGATTTTGCTTGTTGTTTTCAGAAGTAGGTTATTGAAATCTTTCCAAAATAGGTGATTCACCTATTATTATTTTTTTTTATTTATCGGGGATTATTATGGCATTAATTTTAGTTAGGGGGGAGAATAATTCTAAATTACTTAATGCAATTGCAGATATGGAAAGGCACGGTAATTTAACATTAATCTCAAAGCCTAAGGTTATCGATGCAAGTTTTGCAGATTCATTGGTTGAAAGTATTCTAAACTCTAAACTCAGAACAAAATCTAATGTAGCTACTGCTTTTTTCGTTAAAGAGGATACTACATTAAGCATTATGCAAATAAAAAAAATTCATCCTCCAGCTCATGTTGTAGTTGTGAGTAAGGAATATGGCGGTTATGATGAGTTACAATCATTATTGGAAACTGCCAAATCTTTCCAGGGATATCAGTCTCACAGAGCTGAAAATGAGGGGATGATTGATTATAAAATTAAAGGTAAAGGAAGACATATTAAAAATGAGAAATTGAATAGCTATGTTAAATAGCTATTTTCTTTTAATTTTCATTATATTTCCTAATGTACGTTCACCTGATGAACTATTTACAAATTGATTCAAATCTACATTATCTACTTTTTCTAGTAATTTAATATTCAATGCTTTTTCTAGTTTTTTTGTGAGCTTTACATCAGGAGTCATTTTTCCGGTTTCAATTCTTGAAATGACTGAAACTCTTTCATTGATTTTTTTACCTAAATCTTCTCTTGACCAATCTTTTGCTTCTCTTGCTCTTCTAACGGTAATTTCGAAATCTTCGATTAATTCTTCAGAAGGTTCATCATTTCTTGAATAATTTCTGTTTCTAGTTGTGGTTGGTCTTTTTGATTTTTCTTGTTTTCTAAATTTTGGTTTAGGGGGTGCTTTTTGGATTTTTCCAAGTTTTGAACACTCTTTGCATACAACCATAACTGATCCTTCAATTTTTGCTCTAATTGGATTATGTTCCGGCACTTCTTTACCACAAATTTCGCATTCCATATTAATCAGTTTTCCTTTTTTAATTAATTAATATTATATATTCAATAACTTATAAAATAATTGTTAGTATGAATTCAAATGAATACATTTAAATACTTTAAAGTTACTAATTGTTATTAAAGTAACAATGAAATATAAATTAATAACTAACTGGAGATGATTCACATGGATAATTTTGACGATTTGGAAAATTCTTCTAAAGAACAATTGATAGAAAAAGTTGAATCTCTACAAGATGAGGTTAATAATTTAAGAGAAGAAAAATCCAAAGCAAAAAGTAACTTAATGTGGAAAGTTAGGAAATTAGAAAAGGATAAAGTCCTAATTGAAAATGAAAAAATTAGATTAGAAAGAGAAACTAAATCTTTACGTTCAGAAGTGGACAGGTTCAGATCACCTCCACTTGTATTAGCAACTATTACTGAAGTTTTAGACGATCACAGAATGACTGTTAAAAGTAGTACAGGACCTAGTTTCCTTGTTAATTATTCAAAATTCTTAGATGAAAAATTATTAGTTCCTGGCTCAAGAGTAGCCTTAAATCAACAAACATTTGGTATTGTGGAAGTTTTACCATCAGAAAAAGATGCAAATGTTTCTGGAATGGAAATTGAAACAAAACCAGATATTACCTATGATAAAATCGGTGGTTTAGAAGAGCAAATTGTTGAAGTAAAAGAAACTGTTGAATTGCCTTTAACCGAACCTGAATTATTTGAAAAAGTAGGTATCGAACCGCCTAAAGGTATATTATTATATGGTCCTCCTGGAACTGGTAAAACTTTACTTGCAAAAGCAGTAGCTAACGAAACCAATGCTACTTTTATCAAGATTGTAGCTTCCGAATTTGTTAAAAAATATATTGGGGAAGGTGCAAGACTTGTCCGTGAAGTATTTGAATTGGCTAAAGAAAAGGCTCCCGCTATCATATTCATAGATGAACTTGATGCTGTTGCAGCCAAAAGGCTTAAAAGTTCCACCAGTGGTGATAGAGAAGTACAACGTACTTTAATGCAATTACTTGCAGAACTTGATGGTTTTGAATCAAGAGGAGATATCGGAATTATTGGTGCTACCAATAGGCCAGATATATTAGACCCAGCATTATTGCGTCCTGGTCGTTTTGATAGATTCATTGAAGTTCCTCTTCCAAACATTGACGGAAGAAAAGAAATTCTTAAAATCCATACTAAAAACATGTCATTGGATGAAGAAGCAGACATTGATATTCTTGCTGATTTGACTGATGAGCTTTCCGGTGCTGATTTAAAAGCAGTATGTACTGAAGCAGGTATGTTTGCAATTCGTGATAAACGTGAAAAAGTTACTGTAGCTGACTTTATGGATGCTATTGATAAAGTGATGAGTAAAACCAAAGAGGACGAATTGTTCAAAACTGAAGCCGGAGTAATGTTCGGTTAATTTTAATAATATAATAAGCCGATGATGAACCCTATGAGCTCTGATATGTGATGAATGATGGGCGAGCTGAGGCTTATTTTTTTCAATCTTTTTTTTGTAAAACTTTATTTAAAATAAATATCTAATATTATAATTATGTTATTTGATAAAAATGATGATGTTAGAAATGAAAGAATTCTTTATCAAGCAAAACCTAATATGCTTTTTGGCTGTAAAAAAGCTATTTATGGTATTGTTTTATTAATTATTGTTTTCATACTTTCTCCGAAGGTCATTCAATTCGTTGGGAATATGCAGGTTTATTTGATATCTTATATTAATCTTGCTTTAACTAGGTATGCAGCAATAGGATTTTTCATTGTCATTCTTTTTATTATACTATTTATTATTTGGCAACTTATTGGATGGTATTCTAAGGAGTACATTTTAACACAATCCCGAATCATTATCAAATATGGGGTGTTGTCCACTAAGAAAAATTATATGCCTTATGCAGCTATTCAAGATATCAACACTTCTCAAAGTGTTTTTGGTAAAATATTTAATGTAGGAACTATTTCTTTATTTAGTGCTTATGATAACAATCAAATGGAATTGTCCGCCATATCAAATCCCTCTGAAGTAGAAGAAATTATCTTTTCCAACATGGTTAATCACAGAGCATATGGTGAATCAAATCCATATCCTCATAATGATATGTCATATGGGAGGAATTTCCAAACAAATGACAGCTATCTTGAAAAAAATGATTATTATGATGAATTCGAACCGATTACTCCAATTGGTCGTGAAAAAGACAGATACCCAAGACGGGATTATGAATATTATCCTGATGATTTCAGTCAAGGTGAGAATAATCGTAAAAAATATGAATATGAGCCTTATAATGATAATTTCTATGATGTTGAGGACAAGCAATTCGAACCTAGATACAAAGAACCTTTAAATCAGTATGATGATTATGGTAGGGATAGTGTGGCATATGAACCTAATTCCATTAGATATGAGGAATCTTATGATGATTATGGTAGGGATAGTGCGGCGTATGAATCCAATTCCATTAGATATGATGAACCTTCAAATCAATATTCTGATAAAAGTTATTATAATGAAGTAAAGGGTGAATATTCTTATCGTGATGATGAATACTATCAAAATAATGGTCGTGAAGTTCATTATAATGATGATGCCAATAATAATGTTCAAGATAAATCAGTAGATGTAGATGACTCTAGTGAAAAAGTAATTAGAAGGCACTTCGATAAATTTAAAAAATAATTTTTTAAAGTTTATTTTTAAAAATTTTCTTTTCGGTGAATTTAATGGAATTATTATGTATTCAATCTCAAGAACATCCTGAACTGCCTAAAGCTGAATTGAAAGCAGTTATGGATTGTGAAAATATTGATGCTAATCTTTGTGTTATTACAGATGGATTGGTGATTTTAAAAGATATTTCAAATGATAAATGTGGGCAGTATTATGAAATCCTTACCCGAAGGTTAGGTTATACTCACGAAGTTCATGAAATCATTTTAACATCTTCAATCGATGTATTAAATGATGATGTTTCCTCTGTGGACTGGTCAAAGTATATTGATGAAACATTTGCTGTAAGGGTTAAAAGATTCCACTCAGAAATTGATACTGTAGCTACTGAAAGAAAAGTGGGGTCATTGATTTTAGAAAATTGCGATAATATAAAGGTAAATCTTAAAAAACCTAAATCCCTAATAAGAATTGTTGCATTTAATGATACAGTTTATGTAGCTATTGAAAAAATCAAATTAAATAAAAAACATTTTGAGAATAGCAAACCCCATAAAAGGCCATTCTTTTATCCTGGTTCAATGAGTCCGAAATTAGCAAGATGTATGGTAAATCTATCAAGAGTCACTGAAGGAGATTTGGTTCTAGATCCTTTTTGTGGAACTGGTGGAATATTAATCGAAGCTGGAATAATTGGTTGTAAAGTAGTCGGATCTGATATTTACTGGAAAATGAAAAATGGTGCAGCTATTAATTTGGAACATTTTGGAATTGCTGATTATAGAACATTCAATTTGGATGTGCGTGAACTTAAAATGTATGAAAAAGTGGCTGCTGTTGTTACTGATCCTCCCTATGGAATTTCCACCACTACTGGAGATATGGATGGTGATGATATTTTCAAGGAATTTTTCAAAGCAATATATGATAATATGAAAGATGATGCTTATCTTTGTATGGCAAGTCCTCATTATGTCGACTTAAAACCTATTGCTGATGAAATTGGATTTGAAATTGTTGAACAATATGGGATTAAAATGCATAGAAGTTTAACAAGAATTATTTCTGTTATCTGTAAAAAATTTGATTAATATATAAACAAATAGTTACATTTATATATGAGAACATAAATCATGTGTTATATTTACTTCTAAACTTAACTATTCTTTTTTTATTTTATTATTTCTTTGAATTATTTTTTTTATTTCATTTTTCAAGGGTTTTAAAAATTTTAATTTATATATTTTATTTAAACTTATTTTTTTAATAAATACTTTGTAATTATTTTTATTTTTTATTTTAAAAGTTTAAAAAATAATATTTTAATTTTTTAATATTTTTTGCAATATTTTTTAATTGATTTTGTTAATAAAATTTCTCTGTCTATTAGATGTGCTATGTGTTTTATGGCGATGACCTAAGTTATATTGTATGGAACAATTTTAACTATGATGGTTGCTTTCCGCATGTAGCTATACATTTTGTGAGTACTTGAATTTTCTCAAGTATGATGTTGGTTTTGTAGTATGTGGTGAATTAGTTACAAACTAGTTTAGTGTAATACTCGTCTATATTTTTAGCGTACTTCATAATACTTTATACTTTATTATGTCTGTTATGTTTCAATTCTGTTTGATCCTGGCAGATGTTACTGCTATTGGGATTCGATTAA
>NZ_CAJOJM010000015.1:0-62696 GCF_905234905.1 Methanobrevibacter sp. UBA188
CATTTACATCACTGGCACTAACAGCACAAACTGAAAAAACAACAGCAAACGCCAAAAACACAGTGAGTAATATTTGTTTGTTCAAAATAATTTACCTCCGTAACAATTTTATAAATTACTCATGAGATTACAATCTCACTTCAACAATATTTATCACAAATATCTTATATAAACCTTTGTTATTTCTAAATCCAATTAAACAATTTTAATTTTTAAAAATAAGACTAAAAACCTATGAAAATAAACAAATAAAAAACATATTAATCCAAATAACCTATAAAAAAACTAAATCATATGAAATATAAATTTAAGTAACTTTAATTTATTAAAATTAAAACAGTAATGTAAAAGCTTATTAAACAAAATAACATATAATTTAAACTTGATTTAATGAAAAAAATTAAATTTAATTAGGTTAAACCAAAAAACAAAGATAATATTAAATTAATACTGTAAAATAAGATTATATTCTAAAAAAAATAAAAAAAATTGAAAAATATAGAATTTTTCAAAATTACATCATTGGAGGCATTCCACCCATACCCGGAGCAGGAGGCATTGGAGGCATACCACTTGCATCATTTCCACTTTCATCAGGTCCGGTAGATTCTAATGCATTTCTTGCTGCAATCATATCATCAATACGTAAAATCATTTCAGATGCTTCACCAGCAGATTGAAGTGCTTGGATTTTAACTCTCAATGGTTCAATTACACCAGAATCTTTCATATCTTCTACTTCGCCAGTAAAGACATTTATACCTAAGAAAGGAGAATCTTCGTGAGCTGCTTTTAAATCTGCAATTAAATTAATAGTATCTAAACCTGCATTTTCAATTAAAGTTCTTGGAATAACTTCCAATGCTTCAGCATATTTTAAAATAGCCAATTGTTCTCTTCCACTTACAGATTCACCATATTCTCTTAATTGTTTTACTAAATCTATTTCACAAGCTCCTCCACCAATGAGGACTTTACCTTCTTCTATAGTAGCTGCAACAACACCTAAAGCATCATCCAATGCTCTTGCGATTTGTTCAGTTACGTAACGGGTGCTTCCTCTAAGTACAATAGAAGATGCTTTTGGATTTTCACAATCTTCAATGAAAGTTAATTCATGATCAAATACTTTATCAAGATATACACGACCAGCAACACCTAACTTTTCAGGAGATAAATCATCAATGTCAGATACAAATTTAGCACCAGTAGCTTTTTCAATTCTTTCCATATCAGATTTTTTAACTCTTTTGTAAGCCATTATTCCAGCTTTTTTCAAGTAATGTTCTGCCATATCATCAATACCTTTTTGACAGAATAATACATTAGCTCCAGAATCGATGACTTTTTGTACTAAATCTTTAATCATTTGTTCTTCTTGGAGTAAGAAAGATTCAAATTGATCAGGGCTTGTTATATCAATTTTAGTATCAGTATTAATATCTTTTAATTCAATAGGATATTTCATTATAGCGATTTTTGCATCTTTAACTTCTTTTGGCATATTATTAGATACAGGTGCCTTATCTATTACTATTCCTTCAGCTAAAAATGAATCTTCTACTGAATCTCCAGAAACCCTTTGAATATTAATATTATCAATGTCAGATTTTCCATCTTCTTTAATTCTTAATGCTGCTTTAACAACTAAATCTGCTAAATGTTCTTTTGCATAATCAGAACCTTTACCACTCATAGCAGTAACAGCCACTTTTTTAAGAGTTTCTTCGTCATCAGCATCAATAGCAATACCATTTAAAAGTTCAATTGCTTTTGCAGTAGCATTTCTAAATCCTTTAACAACAATGGAAGTTGCTATTCCATCATCCAATAACTCTTCAGCTTTACTTAATAATTCACCTGCAATGACAACAACAGAAGTAGTTCCATCTCCAACAATATCTTCTTGTTTTTTTGCTGTTTCTACAAGCATTCTAGCTGCAGGTTGATTAATTTCCATTTCTCTCATGATAGTTGCACCATCATTGGTGACGGTTACATCACCTAATGAGTTAACTAACATTTTGTCCATTCCTTTAGGACCTAAAGTAGTTCTTACAATACCTGATAATACTTTAGCTGCTGTGATATTCATTCTTAAAGCATCTTTTTTTGAATACCTTTCAGTTCCTTCAGGAAGGATAAAAATTGGTTGATTTGCCATTTCATAATCACCTTAAAATTTTTTTAATAAAATAATATAAAAGTAAATTTTTATACATATATAATATAAGTATTGGTAATATAAAAATATTACCTATTAAAGTAACTTTAGGTGTGTTAATGTACGAAGAAATTATAAATGAAATTAAATCTAATTTAGGAGAAAACAAGGATTTAAATAAAAAATATTTATCTTCACAAATGGATGTTTACAAAAATCACCCCAACAATAAGGAAATCCTAAATGAAATCTCCAGCATGATGTGGGATTGCCTTAGCGAATTTGAAAAGGAGGAATATAATCAAATTATTGAAAACAAAACACAATTAATGGACATTTTAAATGAAGTAGCTTATGAAATCGAAAATGGAAAATCAAAAGTCGCACTTGAAAAACTCGATAAATTCATTAATAAATATCAATCCCCTTTTGAAAACGATGACGATGCAGAATACCATTTTTTTACAAATACCTTAGAAGAACTTATTTTCATGAGATACATAGGAAGCAAAAATGAAATTAAATATATCCCAACAAATCAGCCTGTTCTGGACTTATATTATATTTATGGATTTTTACTTCTTGAAGATAATCAATTTGAAAAATCAGAGGAATATCTTAAAAAAGCAATTAAAATCAATCCCGTATCCTCAAGGGTAATACTTGAATTAAGCGAAATTTATAAAATTCACACATACACCTATAATAAATATTATATGTTTGTCTCAGACGCATTAAAATATGCATATTACCCACAAGATATTGCAAGATGTTACAGGCAATTAGGTTTTTACTATATAGAAGAAAATCAAATGGAAATAGCTCTGGCATTATTTATATATAGCATGGAATATGAATTGAGTCCTCAGGCATATAGTGAAATCAATTATATCCAATCCAAAAACAGTGAATTGAAATTAAATTTAGATGAATGCATTAACATTATCAAAAACAAAAATATTCAACTGGGAGTCAACCCTTTTGTTTTGGACACACTTTATGAATTGGCTGATGAATATGAAAAGAATCGCCTATACAGTCAGTCCCTATATTATTATGAAATAATTTATGACTTAACAAATGATGAAAATATTCTTGAAAAAATTAAAAATATAACATCTAAAATAAACTATTAATAATATATATAATATATAATAATATAGGTGATTTTAAATGTGTTCTAGCGGAGGACCAATGGCCGATATTGATTTGAAAAAATTAAAAACAAAAAAATATCATTGCAAAGACTGTGGAAACTCCTTTAAAGGTCTTGGAAAAAAGGTAGTTTGTCCATCATGTCAAAGTGACAATGTTGAACTTGCAGAGTAAATTTATTTACTCTCTTTTTTATTTTTTAAGTGATTATTATGAATATTGATTTTAAAAATGATGAAATACTATTTCTTGAAGGGGAAACAGGCATCGTAGGCATTGTAAAAGTAGCTTACGAAAATAAAATGTTGTTTATTGCTACACAGGACAACGAAGAGATAGTTCAATTTTTAGAATCAGATGACATAATCGCCGTATCCAACTTTAAAAAAGATAAAAGAGCAATACGTTCACAAGCTTATTTGAGCCGTGAAGAATCATCCCCATTGATAATTCTAAATAAAGATCATCCATCAACCAAACGTTTGGAAACTGTAATATCCATTGGTGATGGAGTAAACTTAAACTGCAACATAATACCTGGAACACACCCGGAACAAAATATTCTATGTTCCTGTGACAGTTTATCCGGACTTGAAATAACAAAAACACCAACTGGGGTTAAATTAAATAAAAATTTCGATAATTACACCATTGAAAAATTTTAGGTTAAAAAATGATATTCATTGATTCATTTTATATGTTTTTAGGTCAATTAGTGGTTTTTATAGCCATCTTAATCGTCATACTTTTTATTGTAGTATTGATTTTAGGATATTTAATTGCTCGTAAAAACCAGATAAAATTCCCCAGATTCATTTTATATATTGTGGATTTATTATATTCACCTTTTAAAACAATATCCCGTATCTTAAAGCTTGATGAACATTTGATTGATAATATAGCCATTAAAGTTAGGGATGAAATCAACAAGGAAAAATTCAGACATATTCCTGCTGAAAAAACATTGATTTTTCTACCGCATTGTTTAAGACATAGGGATTGTCCTGCAACACTCCAAAAAGAGGGTTTGAACTGTACCAAATGCGGATTATGTTCAATAGGAGCTATTAAAAAGAAAGCTGATTCTTTAGGTTATAAATTATATATCGTTCCAGGGTCAAGTTTTGTTAAAAAAATAGTAAAAGAAAATAAGTTCCAGGCAGTTATAGGCGTTGCCTGTCATGAAGATTTAAATCAAGTGATGATGTTACTGTCCGATTTTTGTCCGCAAGGAGTTTTACTTGAAAAAACAGGATGTTTTGAAACAAAGGTAAATGTTAAAAAAGTATTTGAAAAACTTGATTCCAAATACTAATAGTCATAATATCTCATGAAATCATCGGATTCCGGTGTTTCACTAAATTCTTTAATGAAATTGTTTAAATCATTGATGAATTCTTCTTTTCTTTTATCCAAATCTTCAATTCTAGAGTAGTCCTTTTTAACGGCAATAGTCATTATCATATCATCAGTTTCAAGAGTTAATTCAGGATACAATTCATCAAAGTCATCCATTTTATCCTCTTCCATGTTGTTGGTGAGCTCTTGCAAGATGTCCTGCTGCAATTGCCCCAACAAGAGATAATTCACCTGCCAAAACAGTACATGCCACTATTTCTGCAAATTCTTTTGCATGACCAGAACCTGCAACACCTAAAATTTCCAATCCTTCATGAGCTACTTCAAGGCTTGTTCCACCACCAACAGTAGCTACAGGCAAATCAGGTAAGTTTACAGAGAAATATAAATCACCATCTCTATTTTCAGCAGTGGTGATTCCTAATGAACCTTCAACAACATGAGCTGCATCCTGTCCAGTCGCTAAAAATATTGCAGCAACCATATTTGCATAATGAGCATTGAATGCCATGCTTCCACTGGCCGCAGAACCAATCAGATTTTTAGCCATATTGACTTCAACAATTGAATCAGTTGTAGTTTTGAGTTTTTTCTCAACAATGTCTTTAGGTATTAATATATCTGCTATGACTGTTTTTCCTCGGCCTTCGACTATATTTATGGCCGCAGGCTTTTTATCAACACAAACATTACCACTTAATGCAAGATGATTCGCAGTAGTGTCCTGTGCTAATTTTTCTAATATTTTTTCAGAAGCTATTGTTACCATATTCATTCCCATACTGTCTCCAGTTGAAAAAACAAATCTTGGATAAACATAGCTTCCAACAATTAAGATAGGATCAATTTTAATTAATTTTCCATGTGAAGTTGTACCTTCAGCAATTTCTTTTAATTCATCGAAATTATCAATAAACCATTGTTTGATTTTTAAAGCTTCACCTGCACCACTACATTTGATTGCAGGTGCACGAGTCATAATATCTGACACAACTCTTGCATTAGCCCCACCAGAAGAGGTAATTGTAGATGCACCCCTATTTATTGATGCAACAAGTGCTCCTTCAGAAGTAGCTAACGGAACAAACACCTCCCTTTGACAAAACTCTCCATTGATTTTCAAAGGACCTGCAATTCCCATTGGAAGTTGCAATACGCCAATAGAATTTTCAATGTTACGGGCAGATGCTCTTTCCATATCAAGTGTGTAATTTGAGATATTAGATAATTTCAGGCCATATTTCTGTTCTAAAAATTCTCTTCTAATATCAGTTGCTTCACTGGCAGAAACCTCACCATCAACCTGGTAAAGTTTCATTTCTCCATTTAATAATTTATCAATAATTTCTTGATTTGACATTACATAACCTTTTTAAGTAATTCTACAATTTCAGATGGTTTTTTAGCTACATCCACACCAGCTTCATTTAAAGCTTTGGTTTTACTTGCAACAGTACCAGAATCTCCCTGAATAATAGCTCCTGCATGACCCATTCTTTTGCCAGGAGGTGCAGTTCTTCCAGCAATGTAAGAAACAACAGGTTTTGACATTTCATCATGAATGTATTTTCCAGCTCTTTCTTCTGCATTTCCTCCGATTTCACCAATCAATACAACAGCATCAGTAGCATCATCTTCTTCAAATCTTTTTAATATGTCAACATAATTATTTCCGGTGACAGGGTCTCCACCAATACCTACAGCAGTACTTTGACCGATTCCAGCATTTGTAAGTTCACTTGCAATTTCATAAGTTAATGTACCGCTTCTTGAAATTACACCAATATTTCCTTCAGAAAAAATATGAGTAGGCATTATTCCCAATTTACCGACTCCAGGAGAAATAATTCCCGGAGTATTTGGACCTATGACAGTAGTATCCATCTGTTTTGCATATTCCATAATTTTCATACTGTCATGAACAGGAATATGTTCTGAAATAATAACAACTAAATCCAAATGTTTTATTGCTTCAAAAGCAGCATCTTTAGCAAACCTTGCAGGTACAAAAATAATTGAAGAATTGATGTCAACTTCTTCTTTAGCTTCTTCAATTGAATTAAAAATAGGCACTCCTAAAAAGTCTTGGCCACCTTTTCCAGGAGTAAGTCCTGCAACAATATTGGTATTATATTTTAACATTTGTTCTGTGTGAAATGAACCTTGTTTTCCAGTTATTCCTTGAACCAAACATTTTGTATCTTCATTTAATAAAATCATATATAAAACTCCTATCTTAATATTCTTGTTTTATTTTCAAATGGAACTGCTAAATCAATAACATTTCCATTCATAAAAGCAGTAGCGGAAAATATTACACTACCTGGCAACACATTACAGGTTGTCCCTCTTTTAACTAAATAAGTATTTTTATTTCCAAGTGCAGCACCAATCATCGCTCCTGCAATCACACCAACAGATTCTATATTTTCAACAGTAGCCACAACAACTGGATCATCCGTTTCTGGTGAAACATAACCTACACCCGGTATTTTTCTTGTTTTAGCTTCAATATAATTTGAAACATCAGTACAATTTTTCATGCCTTCTGCAGCTTCAATAGCAGAGTTTGCCACATCTGCTACAAATGGTTCACCACCATATGTGTCAAAACCTAAAACAATAGCATCAGGATATCTATCTGGTCTTATGCTTGCTTCAGCATATGAAATTCCCTCTCCTGCTTCTTCAGGATTCTGTGAAATTCCAGATAAATCACCGAAGTCTTCTGCACTTAATTTTAAAATATTTACAATACCTTCATTAATAGGCTCAAGCAAATCATCTTCTACAAATGCACTTACCACAACATCATCACCAGTGACATTTGTTAAAGCAACATTCCTTGCACCTAGTTCCTTAACTTTATAAAGGTTTTTTTCAATAGTTTCTACTAGCTTAGTACTGCAAGATACATCATTTTTTGAAATATCTGCACCTATAGCTGTAATTTTCAAGTTAACACCTATTTAAAATTTATTAAACAAACAAATAAAATATAAATATTTTATTGGTATATATTTTGTTTTTTAATTTATATAAACATTAATAATTTTTTGTATAATATTATATATTAATGTATTCTCAAACCAAAATTGCAATTCCCATTTTTCAAAAAGATTGTGAAAACGTCATAAAAGTAGCTGAGGATTGCATTGAAAAAGGAGCTGATGTGTTAGAATTTAGAATTGATGGACTTAAAAATCCTGACATTACTGAAATTAAAAATACAATCAAAGAAATTAATTTTCCAATGATAGCCACCAATAGAATCAGTACTGAAGGCGGTTCTTTTAAGGGTAGTGAAAAAGATCGCTTCAATATACTATACCAGTGCGCTGAGTTAGTGGAGTATGTTGATATTGAACTTCAAAGCAATGACGAATATATAGAAAAAATACATGATACCGGAGTAAAAACCATCGTTTCATATCATGATTTTGAAAAAACACCCGATTTAAATGAAATAACATACATTGTTGAAAAAGAACAGGAATTAGGAGACATTGCAAAAGTTGCATTTATGCCTCAGGATTTAGAGGATACCTTAACAATCCTTGCAGTTCTTTCACATTGCAGCGACACTATTGCCATTTCCATGGGCGACCTAGGAAGCTACACCAGAGTCATGGCATCCAAATTTAACTCACCAATTACTTTTGCAGCTGGAACTGACGTTACAGCACCCGGCCAAATCGATATTGAAACAATGAAAGCTTTGCTTAATATGGATTTAAACATAATGGACGAGTGATGTAAATGGCTAAAAAAATAATTTTGGCTATATTTATAATTATCATACTTTCTATTTTTGCATTTAATTTAATTTCTAAGGAAACTGTAGATATTTACATTGATGGTGAAAATGTCAGCGTTTCAACTCATACAATGGCCAATATTAACTCAAAGAGTTTGAATGGTGAAATCTGCGATTATACATTGGATGCTATGAATGATTCAGCATCAAACATCACTACTTTATACAATGGAATTAATGATATATGCACCAGACATGGATTAAAAAATCCTGAAATCAATATTGATTCAAGTTTGGGTAAAAATCAAATCCCAATTATTGCATATGTCTGTGGAACATCAATGAATCCAACTTTAAAGAATGGTCAAAGTGTATTGGTGAATAAAACAAAAAATATTCATGTTGGAGACATTGTTATAGCTAATTCTCAAGAATATGGTGGAATCATAAAAAGAGTAGGTGAGATTAACGATAACAGAGTCCATTTAGAAAGCGACAATAAAAATGTTGACTTTGAATACATAAATGGAACATTATATGAACTAAAAGGAATAAGCCCATGGGTTGATTTATCCGAAATAAATGGTGTCGTTATTGATTATTGAAATTGAAATGAAAAAAATTTTAATTGGGAAATAAACAAAATTATTCCCCCATTTTATACTTTTAAGAAAAATTCCTAAACAGCATTATCACCCTCTTCACCAGTTCTGATTCTAATTACATTATCAATAGGGTAGATAAATATTTTTCCATCACCTATATTACCTGTATAAGCTCCTTTTTTAATTGCATCAACAATTAAATCTACACCTTCATCTTTAACAATTATTTCGATACGTGTTTTTGGAATCAAGTCAATGCAATAACTAGAACCTCTGTATGATTCTCTTATACCTCTTTGACTACCTCTGCCCTTTACTTCAGTTACATTCATTCCTTCACAACCTGCTTCCAAAAGGGCATTTTTAACATCATTGAATTTCTCTTGTCTGATAATAGCTACAATACTTTTCATAACATGTCACCTATGAATTAAAGTTATAAGCAGACTCCTTGTGGAGATTGGAATCCAATCCTCCGATCTCTTCGCCTTCGTCTACTCTCATACCACCCAGTGATTTATCCAATATTTTAGCTAATATGTAACTAATTGTAAATGAATATACAATAGTGGCCACTACACTAATTATTTGAATTAATACTTGATTTGGATTTCCATATAACAATCCGGCAGTTCCGCCAATTGCTGGAACAGCAAATATTCCAGTAGCAATTGCACCCCAAACTCCAGACATACCATGAATTCCCCATACATCTAAAGCATCATCATATCCTAATTTAGGTTTTAGGTAATATATAGCAAAGTATGAAATTATCGGTGATATTGCACCAATCACCAATGCTCCAAAAACATCAACAAAACCTGCTGCAGGAGTAATTCCTACTAAACCAGCGACTGCACCGGATATTGCACCAAGTATTGTTGGTTTTCCTACAATATAAGTATCCAATATAGTCCAAACAACAAGACCCATAGCAGCGGAGACATTTGAAACTATAATTGCATTAGCAGCAAGTCCATCTGCTGCAAGACCAGATCCTCCATTGAATCCCATCCATCCGAACCATAAAAGAGCAGCGCCTAAAACTGCATATCCTAAGTTGTGTGGAATTAATGAAGTGTCTTTTCTTCTACCTAATACTAAAGCAACAGCCAATGCAGAAATACCGGAGTTAATGTGAACTACTGCACCTCCTGCAAAATCCAATGCTCCCATTTGCATTAGCCATCCTCCTCCCCATACCCAGTGGGCAATAGGGACATAAACTAAACAAGCCCAAAGCGGAACAAATATTATCCATGCTTTTGTTTTCATCCTGCCAACTAAAGCTCCTGACATTATCGCACAGGTCAAACCTGCAAAAGCACATTGAAACATTACAAACAACAATGTTGGAATTGTTCCGTTTAAATCATCCAAAGAAATTCCCTGTAAAAAGAAATTTGTTGGTGAACCTATTAATCCATTAACATCACTTCCAAATGCAAATTGATAACCGAAAATTACCCAAATTATACTAATAATAGAAAATGCAATGAAAGTTAAAAAAATTGTATTTAAAACATTTTTTCTTTTACTTAATCCTCCATAAAAAAATGCTACTGCAGGAATACTCATTAGTAATACAAGTAATGTACAAACCAGAATCCATGCAGTATCACCAGCACTAAACATATCCATTTTATCTTACTCAAAAATTTAATATCGGCCGTAGCCGGAAACAATATGTCGGAAGTATACTTCCGATATATAATAATTGCATTTAGGTATATATAAACATTTTGATTGAACACAATACAAAAACAAAAAAAATCTTAACAAAACCTATAAAAATTTCAAAATAGCTTAAAAAATTACTTTAAAATTCAATTAAATAAGAAATATTAAATAATAGCTTATTAAATAGATAATAATAGTATTGATTAAATTTTTAAAAAAAAACAGAAAAAAGTGTTATTATGAGAGAGTCAATAAAAGCTAATTTATTAATATTTTTTATAATAGCAATTATTGCATTTTGTATTAGCAGCGTATTTGTAAATTTGACAGTAACCCCAAAAACTGATTCTTATAAATTAATTTCAATTGAAAATAATTCATTTATGCCAAAAGAAATTAAAGAAGTTCCTACAATAATAGAACCTGTAAACAAAACAAATACTACCAACACAACTAATCGCACACATAACACTACAAATGTTTACGACAATTATACCACTTATACGGACAATTATACCAACCACTATTCTTATAGTGAAAGTTACAATTGGAGGTATTGATAATGGGAGAAAAGAAAAAATTTATCAGAGATAGTGTATATGGAGATATCAGTTTAAACAAATTTGAAGAGCAAATCATGGACATGCCCCAATTTCAACGTTTAAGAAGAATAAAGCAATTGGGTTTAATCAGTTTAATTTATCCCGGTGCAAATCACACAAGATTTGAGCATTCAATTGGAACAATGAACCTAGGATCAAAACTAGCAACCGAATTGGAACTATCAAATGATGAAATTGAACTGATAAGAATCTCCGCTCTCCTACATGATATAGGTCATGGCCCATTCTCCCACGTTTCAGAAGGAGTGCTTTCAGTACCTCATGAAGAGCTTACAAAATATGTTATTACAAAAACATCAATGAGAGATTTGCTTGAAGAAAAATTCAACGTCAATGATATTGTAGACATTGTCAATGGAAAAGGATATTTAGGACCCATTGTTTCTGGAGAACTTGATGTCGATAGAATGGATTACCTTTTAAGAGATTCACACAACACCGGTGTGGCCTATGGAGTTATTGATTATGAAAGAATAATATCAAACTTAAAACTGGAAGACGGATTAATATTAAATATCAAAGGTGTTCAGGCAGCTGAAGGAGCATTAGTCTCCAGATATTTCATGTATCCAAGCGTTTATCAACACCATACTACTCGAATCGTCAATTCGATGTTTAGAAGAAGTCTTCGAAAGATAATCGATGACGGCATAATCAATGAAAAAGACATTTACAAATATGATGATAATGATATTGTCTCAATATTTAGAAATTGCGACAACAAATATGCAAATGACATCATGAATCGATTAGACAACAGAAAACTGTTAAAAAGAGTAAAGACAATCAGATTGGATAATTTTAAAATTCCAGAAAAAATGTATAAGATTAAGGCAGATGAATTGAGAAAAGCTGAAAAAGAAATATCTGAGGATTACAATATCAATGAAGACTATGTATTTATCAACATAGCAGCATATCCTCGTTTTGATGAAATGAAAACCCAGGTTGATTTGGATGGAAAATTATATCCATTGACAGAAATTTCCAACATCATTTCAGCATTAAGCAAAGCCAGATTCAACATACCTGACATAAGCCTTTACGTTCCCGAAGATGAAAAGGAAAAATTTGAAAAATTCAAATTAGAACAATATTTGGATTTGCCGGAAATAGATAAGGAAAAATTCCATGGAATTCATTATGACCAAATTAAACTATTTTAGGAGATAAAATGATTATTGTTGCAATAACTGGAGCAAGTGGAGTAATTTATGGAATAAGATTACTTGAAGTTTTAAAAGAATTAGATATTGAAAGCGGATTAGTTATCAGTGACGCTGCGAAAACAGTTATTGAATCTGAAACCGAATATGAAGTGGATGAAATCATAAAAATTGCCGATAACTACTATGATTTCAATGACATGACCGCTTCAATCAATAGCGGGTCCTTTAAAGCCGATGCATTAGCCATTGTACCGTGTTCCATGAAAACACTGTCATCCATAGCCAACGGATATGGATCAAATACAATTACAAGAGTGGCAGATGTGAGCCTTAAAGAAAAAAGACCAACAGTTATTGTTCCACGTGAAACTCCACTTAGAAGTATTCACATTCAAAATATGCTAACATTATCACAAGAAGGAGCTATAATCCTGCCAGCAATGCCTGGATTTTATTCCAACCATGATACGGTAGATGACCAAATAAACTTCATTGTTGGAAAGATTCTAGACTCTTTAAAAATTGAAAATAATTTATTTAAAAGGTGGAAGTAAATGTTAGAAGATACGGATTTTATTAAATCCTGTGATGTGCCTGGACCAACCAAGGAAGCCATAAGAGCAATTTTGCTATATAAATCTGAAGTAACAGATACCGACAAGGTTGTTGATTGCGGATGTGGGACCGGAGGACTTACATGTGAATTTTCACAAAGAGCAGGTGAAGTCATATCCATTGATACAAATCCCGAAGCAATTGAAGTTACAGGTAAAAACCTTGAAAAGTTCGGACTAGGCGATAATGTCACATTAATTAATGATGATGGAGCAAATGCTCTAAAAGATATTGACAATATTGACATTGCCATTGTTGGGGGCAGTGGCAGACAACTTGAAAATATCTTAGACATTGTTGATGAAAAATTAAATTCAAAGGGCAGGATACTAATCACTGCGATATTGGTTGACACTAAAGTTGAAGCCATTAACAAACTTAAAGATTTGGGATATAATCCAAAAATCATGGAAGTTAATGTTTCTAATGGAAGAGTTCTTGATCGTGGAATATTAATGATTAGCGAAAACCCAATAGCGATTATAACTGCTAAAAAAAGATAAAAAAAAGGAGATTATAAAATGAGTAAACGTTTAAGTTGGAAATTAAAATTTTCAATATTAATGGTCCTTTTAATAATTATCATCTATGGATCAAATTATTTGGTCTTAGGAGATGCTGAACATATCATATCTTATGTTTGGACCCATTTAGGTTTTATTCCAGTAGATATTTTACTCGTGGCATTTTTACTTGATGAAATTATTGAAAGAAAAGAAAAAGAAGCAATGCTTGAAAAATTAGATATGCTTATGAGCACATTCTTTTCTGAAGTTGGAAATGAATTAATCAATCAATTAAGTACCGTAAACAAATATAAAGCAAGTACTGAAAACTTAAAATCCATTAAAAACTGGGAAGATAAAGATTATGAAAATAAATTAAATGAACTTAAAAGTTCTACCGTTGACTTTTCAGCCATAGATATGGGATTAGAAGATAGGGAAGAGTTTTTAGAAAACTTAAGAACCCTATTAGTTGATAAAAGAGAGTTCATTATCAATTTAATAAACAATCCAAATCTACTTGAAAAGGAAGAGTTCACCGGTTTGATAAATGCAATTCTTCACCTGGATGAAGAATTAGAACACAGAAAAGATTTGGCATTAGTTTCAGATTCAGACTTTGCTCATTTAAATGGAGACATGCAAAGAGTATACAGCAAATTAGTCTATGAATGGGTTTACTATTTAAGATACTTGAATAAGCATTACCCTTACATGATCGCATTGATAATACGTACCAATCCATTTGATGAAACAGCAAGCGTATATGTTACAGAATGAAAAAAAATAGGAGATTTAATATGAGTAATGAAAACGAAAATAATGAAAATATTAAATCTTGTATAATTTTATGTGGAGGTAAAAGTAGTAGAATGGGGCGTGACAAAGGATCTATGATTATTCAGGATAAACCTATGATAAAACACATCCTTTCTACTTTAAACCACCAAATTAATGAAGCAATAATTGTTTTAAATGATGAAAAAAGAATTGAAAACTATAGCAAATTCATAAATCCAAAAGATTACACTTATAAAATCACCTTTGTTGAAGATAAAATAAAAGACAAAGGCCCTATGCCAGGGATAATGACCGGATTATCATACGTCACAAGCAATTATGCATTAGTGTTGCCTTGTGATAGCCCATATGTCTCACAAAAATATGTGAAAACTATTTTTAAAGAAATTGATGTGAATTATCAGGCAATTGTGCCTTTTCATGATTCCAATATGAAACTAAAAACATCTGAACCACTCCATTCAATTTACAGTAAAAATATAATTCCGACTATTGAAGAATTAATCAATACAGATGTTTTGCACATCAAAGGATTAATAGAAAAAATAGATACAAAATTTGTTTTAATTGATAATAAAAAAATAGAAAAAAAAGAATTTAGAAATCTAAATCGCCCATCAGACATTTAGAGATGTTCTATCAATTCTTTTGTTTTTGAAACAGCTACATTTACAGCTGAAAGAAGTTCTTCTTTATTAAATGGTTGGGAACCGCCTTTTTGCATAGAACAAATTCTACCATCTTTAGTAACACCAACATTTAAACGAGCACTTGCAACTCTTTCTTCATCCAATGTTGGGTCTAAAACCATTTTATCACCAATTTTAACAAAAGTACATAAAGCTAATTCATTGTTAATTGGTAAATCAAAAGTTTCATCTTCACTTAAAACAACTTCTTCATCAACAATTGATGCTACAGGTAATTTAGTGGATTTAAGTGCAGCCATTACAGCTAATTCACATGCATCAAAGAGATTTCCACAGTTATCAATGATATGTAAATCAATAAATAACATCCAAACGTGTTTTCCTTCTTCAACACATAATTTATCCAATTCCACTAATTCACTTTCACGAATACCTCTGTCAACCACACGTGCAAGTTCAATTGAATCATCACTAGGTGGTCCTGGTTCAAAGTTAGGATCAGCCATTGGCAACATTTCACAATTAGTCATTAAAACTCCAAGTTCAGGAGTATCTGGAAATGGGCTTCCAAGTTGTGGTTTAATACCTACAATAACTTGAGTTCCACCAATTTTAACACGAGCAGAACCTTCAGCTTTAGATATTACATCAGTTTCAATAGAAATATCCCTATACTCATCTAATCCCCTGCCATCTTCTCTTTTATCATTTGTGACAAGGTTAGTAATACTTTGTCTTGTAATTTCTGGTACTATATCCATATTATCCACCCACTATTCTGTAGAATATTTTTTCATTAAAGCTTCTTTTTGAAGCTTACTTACTTCAAGACATCCTTCCATAGCTAAATCGATTGCTTTTGCAAATTCTTCTTCAGTTAAATTACCATCACTTTGTAATAAAGTAATTTCACCAGTTCTTGGCATAATAGCTATTGGAACATCAGCTTGACCTTCTTTATCTTCAACTTCAGACAAATCAAGCACAATTTCATCATTAACTTTACCAGCAGCACAACCTACAACAATATCTTTCATAGGTATTCCTGCATCAACTAAAGCAACGGAAGCTGCAGTAATTCCTGCACAACGAGTTCCACCTTCAGCTTCAATTACTTCTATATAAATATCAATCATTGAACGAGGATAATTTTCCAACATTAATGCTGGTCTTAATGCATCAGCAGTAATTTTAGAAATTTCAGATGATCTTCTATCAGGCCCTGGTCTTTTCCTATCATCTACTGAAAATGGAGCCATGTTATATCTGCATCTGATAACACCAGTATTAGGCTCTAGTAATCTTCTGATATATGATTCTCTTGGCCCATAAACAGCAACTAAAATTTTATTTCCTCCAACTTCCAAATAAGCTGAACCATCTGCACGTTCAAGAACTCCAGCTTCAATTTTTATAGGACGCAATTCATTAAACTTCCTACCATCTTCTCTTATCATTTCTGACATCATATCAACCTCATTTTATACACGAAGAATTAATAATCATTATTTATTATTTAAAATAAAAGAATTATTTGAGTTATCACCATAAGATAATGTATTATCCTTTTTATTTTTTCTCTTAATTTCTTCAATAACCTCAGCTATGTTAGGTTTATCTTCTTTTTCATCTTCACTTTCTTCGGCTTCTTCTTCAGCTTCTTTTTCTTCTTGCTCTAATTCTTCTTTAAAATTTTGAAGTTTAGGTTTTTCTAAAACAAATTCTTCTTCCTCTTCAGGAACTTCTTCAGGTGGTAATTCACCATCAATAGCTAAGTATAATTTGTTTTTGATTTTGTTGGTTAAACCGGAAGTATGAGCTTCAGCTTCGATTAAATGAATAACATTTTTGGTAAGTTGTTCCATGTCCCCATCACCTTTAACCCAGACAAGACCATTTTGACCAACGACGATTTTACATTTTGTTTTATCTTTAATCATGTTGATCATAGAACCTTTTTTACCGATTAATCTAGGAACTTTGGTTGGAGCAATATCTACAATAATTCCTCCTTTGAATTTACCCATTCCTCTTCCTTTTAAACCAAGTTTTGCCTTTTTGATTTCATCAACGTCGACAACTCTTAAAAATAGCACGTCCCCAACATCATATACTTTGTTGAGTTCTTTTTTCTCACGACCGAACACTTCAAAAGCAGGTAAAATTCCAGAATAAGGTGAATTAATATCTACATCCCACATTGAGAATCTAACATCATTAATCTTACCTATTACAACATCTCCTTTTTTAGGAACATATTTACTTTTAAGAGGAATAACTCTTATTTTTTTATTCCTTAAAGAAACAAGTCCCATTAAAGAAGAACAAACTTTACCATTCTCTTTAAAGGTACCTCTCCCTGAATAGTATTCATCATCAGCCAATACTTGTCCAGGAATAACTAAATCTTTATTCTCCACATATATCATAATAATCCCATAAGTTGAAAATTAATTTAATTATTTAATAGTTCTAGTTTCTGCTTCCCCACTTGAAATTTCAGCCATTTTAGCAGCAAAGGAATCTTGAAGACCACCAGGCATTTCAACAATACCTATCCAGGACCCATCTTGTTGCCATTCTTCATTTATAATTTCACCAAATCCGTGAATTATAGAATAGGCACTACCTGCGGCAGAACCTGGGAGTCTGACTGCAACTTTAACTTTCTCAAACCTGATAGGAATAAGTGGTTTAATAGCTTTTAAAGCAGTTTGGACTTGTTGATCAACTGAAGTGAAAGGATCAAATTTAACTTTAGCCTCATCAATAGCATTTTCAATTCTTTGTGCTGGATGAGGTAATCCATTTTGAGGATTTATTGCTTCTTTAGCTATTTTATTAATAACCAATTTACGTTTATCCTCTTGCATTTTTCTTTTTTGATCAGCAGTTAATTGAACAGTCCCTTTTTCAAGTATAACTTTAGAAACTTCAATAGGATCTGTAGTTTCAAAAATTTTATTCATAGCTTCATCAGAAGCTTTGTCTCCTTTTTTGGAGTCTTTAAAAATTTCTTCAACAGCTAAAAGATCTTCAATGGCAACATCTGGGCCATCAGGATTTCTATAATCAGCTGCTAAATCAGGGTCAACCAATATTTCAAAATGTTCACCACAATATTCATATTTAGCAATAATAGCTTCATCAACATTTACCATTGAAACATCCCCCAACTATAAACATTTATTCTTCATCTTCTTCAGAATCATCCACTTCTTCAACTTCCTCTTCTTTTTCAGCCAAAATTTCATCGATGAATTTTTGAACCTCTTCATGAGAAAGTTTTTCATATTTACCATCATCTTTTTTAATGACAGCAATTTCAACATTGTTTGAAGTAGTATCATGATCAGTAGCTTCATCAATAGCAGTAATAGCTAATTTGATAGCTCCTTCTAATGTAACATCATCAGAATATTTTTCTTCAAAAATATCCATAGCAGCAGATCTGCCGGAACCAATTGCAGTAGCTTTGTATTCGATTAATGCACCACTAGGATCGGTTTCAAATAATTTACATTTATTTTCATATACTCCACCGATGATTAAAGCTGAACCGAAAGGTCTTACACCACCATTTTGAGTATATAACTGTAACATATCACATAACTTTTTAGATAAGCTTTCTACCCTAATAGGTTCGCTATATGTGATTTTGTTAATTTGAGCTTCCACTCTTGCTCTTTCAACTAAAGCTCTTGCATCAGCAACAAGACCTGAAGTAGCTGCTCCAATATGTTCATCTATTTTAAATATTTTTTCAATAGATGAAGCTTCTACCAAATTAGAAGTGGTTCTTTTATCTACAGCTAAAACAATACCTTCAGAACTTTTTACACCGATTGAGGTTGTTCCTCTTTTAACAGCTTCTCTTGCATATTCTACTTGGAAAAGTCTTCCATCTGGGCTAAATACAGTAATAGCCCTATCATATCCAGCATTTTGTAAAGGTTGCATATTAATACCTCATATTTTATATAAATATTTTAATAAATATTACATTTTTAATTCAACAACATAAAAAATAAAACCAATCTCCATGAATGGCAATTTACTTCTAATTACTACACAGTAGTTTATTAAAATACTTTTTTACTCAGTTTCCATAAATTCAATTGTTATATATAATATATATTATTTATAAAGTTTTCTATTTTAAAATAACAAAAAGTAATTAAATGAATTTATGTGATGCTTTTATTGTTCCGGACAAACCAACTGTAGTTATGGAAATTCTCTCATTTCTGTACATATTTGCCAAGGCTAATGATGACCTTACCTCATCAACAAAATCTCTTTGACATCTTATAATTGCCTTATAACAGTAATATTCTTCAGTTTTTTCAATCTCATAAAATCTCATTACCCATAAATTAAAATTAGCTGAATTGAGTTCTCCTTGAAATTTTACGCATGCATCCCAAACGATTGAAACAAGATTATCCTTAGTAATCTGAGAAGTGATTTTAATATCAACTGTTAAATATCGATTATTTTTGCGAAGTGTAGGTGGAAGAACCTTAAGACCCATCATTAACCCTCCTTACGCCTTTTAAAATAAGATTATCACGATTTTTATTAAATTCCAATATATTCGAAGATGTGATAAATGACTTTTCTATTTCATCATCAGACAATCCAGTTTGTTTAAAAATAGCAACAAAGTCATGAGTGGTTCTAATGTCAAAAACAGATTCTGCCCGAGACGATAAAATTAATGGAAAACCAAATTTCCTATATAATGTATAGATATCCTTAAAATTAGAAATTACTTTAGACCTATGAGACAGATAACTTCTCAAAATATCTTTAAAGCATAATTCAATAGCAACATTATTGTTTACAGCTTCACGAGAAAGTACATGATTTATTCCACTGTCAAAACGCTTTAGGTAGGGTCTTGATAAAACATCGATTTTAATATTTTCCAGAACTGCCCTATTTACCTTTAAATCTCCACCAACAACTGAAATGCATGAAGATTTATTTCTAAACTTATTAGTAATCTTTCTGATTTCATTTACCTTATTTGATTTAATTTCTAAAGTGTAGTCGCATGAAATTTTTTCATTTAACTCATCAATAAGCTCTTCCTTAAATTTTAAGGCATCTGCAAAATCATTTTGGCCATATGAAAAATTAATATGATTCCAACCATATTCAGAAGCCTGATTGGCCAAAATCAAATTATTTTCCAGGCTGCTACCTTTAATATTTAAATCAAAAAACATACTAGATACTTTATTATTCAGCATATTAATAATTTATTGATATCTGAAAAATTCAACTTCCCAACTGACTGTTTCATAATAATCAATAGTGAAAGTCTCTGAACTGGATAAAGTACACTCAAATGAATCTGATCTGGTTTCTACATCACTAGTTGGTCCCCAGTCTACACCACCAGTACCGCTTGAACCGGTTACATACAAATGATTATCAGCATAATTTTTAATAGGGAATGCTGAAAGTTTTACCATGATTTTACCTGATGGAACATCAATCTTCTGTGATCCGGAACCCGAACCGGAATAACGACCTATAGATTCCCATGACTTGGTTTTTGATTTGGAAGAATCGGCAGATTGGGTGGTTTGTTGATTATTTTCTTTATCACCACTATCATCTTGAGATGTTTTAATGGATCCACTTGAAGCGTCACTGGTTGAAGATGAATCTGAATGATTAGTCATTACAAAAGAACCGATAACCGCAACAAGAATAATAATTATCACAATCAATAAAGCCACAATAATTTTAGAATTATTGGAACTTTGATTAACGACAGGAGAATTATTTTCTTCAATTAATTTCCCACCACATTTTGTGCAAAATTTCGCATTGTCCTTATTTTCAAAACCGCATTTACTACATTTCATTTTAAACAACAAAATTAAATTATATAATATTATTTTTAACACAAGATATATATTAAATTAATTATTCACATTTAATACATTAAAAAAATGAATAAACAAAAACATAGCAATCTAATCAGTGGTTAAGATAGGACTAATATGTTATAAAACTTTTATAACATTAAAATAAAATATTTTATTATGTCAAAGGAAAATGATGAACTTTTGAAATTAACTTCATACGTTCAAATTTCTAAATATCGTGAAAAAACATTAAAATCTATTGGAGACGATGTAAAGATACCAACAAACATTGCGAAAGACAGTGGGATTAGAACCAACCACATCTCCAAAGTTCTAAGTGAATTAAAAAGCAAAGAAATTGTTGAATGTATTAATGAAGAAGCACGTAAAGGCAGATTATACAGACTTACCGACACTGGTAAAGAAGTATTAGACAATATTAAAGACAAAGAAGAAAAAGAACAAGACTAATTTAACTCAATACCTTCTTTTATTTCTTCTAATTCCTTCCGAACATCATCATTTGAAGCTAATTTAAAAATATCCCACAATACCCTTAACAAAACACTATTTTTTACAGACAATGATAAACAATCATTTGTTTCTATATTTAAAGAATCATATGAAGGTATCTTTAAATCTTTTTTATATTGTAATTTGATTTCTTCTCTTAAATCCACACCAATATATTTTTCCAAATAAACAATAATTTCATTTGCAAATGTATTTCCAAAAACAACCATATCATTTAAAGAAGATTTATCAAAATCAGGCTGTGCTATTAAACTATTAAAAGAGCCATAATTCTGATATCCATAAGGGATGAATCTTCCCTCAACAGTATGGGCACAGTATTCATTCATTATTTTGAATTCCGGAAGTGTTAAGAAATACCATACGAAAGTCTGCAAAGTTGTTGAAGGTTTTACCTTGAAAACATCACATAATAACTGTTCAATAATATCAAATAACAAGTAATGTGCCAATTCATGAATAAGAGTTGAAATCTGAACAGAATCATCCAAACGATCGTCATAATAAATGCAATTTCCCAAAAAAATATATCCTCTTTCAATTCCTCTGGATTTGGGTTTGCATTGGGTGAAAATGCTAGCTAAATTTAAAATTTTCTCTTTTGCAGTATTTCCATAAATATTGCTGTATTCTGCCCTTGCAAAAATCTTTGACAATAGCCTGTTATACTCTTCATCACTGATTTCAGCATTCAATAGCAAATTTTGATTATATTCACTGAAAAGTATATCAAAATCATCGATTTTAATTGGATTAATCTGTTTGCCGCATTTAACACAATGAATGGCAACATCCGGATTATATTGTCCGCAATGTGGACAAACATGCTCTAATATTAATTTATTACCACAATGAATACAATAATTATTTTCCTTAAAATTTAAAGTTCCGCAGACATCACAAGCTTTCATATGTTACCTCAAAACTGTTCTAATATTTTTTAAAGTATAATTAATAGATTTTTTACCAATAATCGTTCGCCTAATATTTTTTCCACAATTATGACAAAAATCAGCATTAAAATCTAAAACTTCACCACATGAACAGATTATCTTTGATTTTATGACCCTTAAAGGATTTAAAGGCCTTTCACAAACTTCACAAAACTTAAATCCACTCTTATTTTTATGACCACAAACACAAATAAAAACGGAATTTTCATTTTTTAAGTTAGTACCGCATTCAATACAATAATCCGACGTAATTTCATTTATTGTAGAACAGGTACATAAAATAGAAACGTCATGTGATTGTCCAAAGTTTTTTAGAGGCATTCCACAATTTTTACAAAATAGAGAAAATTTTTCGTTTTCCTCACCGCAAAAACAAAATATTGAGTCTTCAAATTCCAAATTGAAATTACTATAATTATCAGGACTTTGATTAGGATTATTGCGTAATTGTTTTCCACACATTTCACAGAATATATTGTCTTTTGGGTTTACATGACCACATTCACATAATATATTACCCAACTCAAATTTAGGTTTAGAATTAGATTTGAAAATCTTAGACAATCTGCTTTGAGACCGCTTAACCCCACACATGTAGCAAAATTCATTATCAACCTCATTAAGATATCCGCAAGAGCATATCTCATATTGGAAATCCTTGCGATTGCTTTCAATATATGGTGAAAAGTCAATGCTAAAATTAAAAAAGCCGATATCATGAATAGGTGGTGTAAATACCAATAGTTCATCATTGTTTCTATTATTTGTCTTACAACCACAATTTGGGCAGAATGGTTCATTTCTAAGGATTCTATGACCACAGTCTCTGCAATAATTTTCTAAAACCATGATATCAAAATTTAAAACTAATTTTTAGACATGTTTTTAATTTCCTCAACAAGTTCTGCCAAGACATCTTCTCCAAGCCCTTCAATATATTTGATGGAACCTGCACATTCATGACCTCCACCATCAATACCTGCTGAAGGCACCCTTTCAGCTAAAACAGAAACAATATCATTTACATTAAATCCATATTGTTCATTTACAGCATCAGTAGCTCTAAATACACCGAAATCTGGACCATGTCCCAATGTAACAATAGGTTTGTCCTCTCCCAGATCATTGATTATCTTATCATGAACAAAACCGCAAGTTTTTCCAGGTGCTGGGAATGTAAATTTATGAGCATATTTTTCAACATCAATAATATTAAAGTAAATTCCGTTTTCAAATTGAGTCTTTTCAATGTTTGGAAGTGCAGCTTTAAGTTGAGCATCAATCCTTTTTTGATATTCCTTATATAATGCATCTATCATTTTATCATGTTTATCAATATTATCAACAGCCAAAATGGTATCCATTATTCCCCTACCATTCATAAATCTTAAGAAATAAGCTTCAAAATCAACACATTCAGCAATCTTTGCCAAATGTTCTTTTGAAAATCCTTTTTCATTAGCAATTTCAAGATATTGATAAACTTCCCCACATTCTGCACGGTCACCCAATGCAGCAACAGCAGGCAAATGCTTGATTACATCTTTTACAGCAGGATTTATTATATGTGCAACTTCAGTCGCAAGAGCTCCAGCAGTCAATTGTGAATCCCCACCTACCAAATATGGATTTACATGAGTATCAACATATTCATCAACAGCCACAGTTGCACCATAAATTTCACCACCTCTTTCATCCTTGGTAATTAATTCACCAGGAGAGTGGTGGTCTATTACAACAACCTCAATATCATAGATTTTAGCCTGCATCAAAGCAACAATATCTTCTTCAGTTGAACCATTATCTAAAAGCACAATCAATGGTAACTTTTGACCATGTCTTTCCTGATCTTCTAAAGCGAATGACAAATCTTTTACGACATCTTCAAGTTCATAGAATGGTGCTTTACTTGGAGAACGCTTAAAGTAATAATATTGAGCATCATTGCTTGGATTAACATGTTCTATTAATGGAATGATAGCCTTTTCCATAGCTACCCCAGAACAAATTCCATCGGCATCATTGTGATGTCTAAGCAGAATGGTTCGTCCATCAAGAATTGCCCTTCTGATTTTTTGAGCGGCTTCTCTCATCTTAGGTTTGAGTCTATTTAAAACATCACTTTTGACTAAGAAATCAACATCATCAGGTTCAGCTCTTTTGTTTAATGCATCATCAATTAAAGCAAGTAACTTTGCTGTTTGTTCTGGACTTAATTTAGTCATCGATGATGACTCAATTTGTGTTTTTCCACCATGTTCATTAACTTCACCAATTACTTGAACTGCATCACCAACCTCTATTTCAGGATAGGATCTCTCACCAGCCTTATCGAATGCAGCAATTTCAGTTGTTCCGCTCTCATCATTAATTATAAAAATAGTTGGTCCGGAAGTTTGTTGAATTTGTTGAACTTCACCGTCAATTCTTACGACTTTGCCCTTTTTCTTTTCCAAATCTCCAATCAAAGTTCTTGGAATGGATTTGGTTAATTTAATCAATTTGTATTTATCAACATAAGCTGGTGCCAAATCTATTTTACCTTCTCTTGATTTTATGGCTGTAATAAACACAATTATATCATCACCAACTTTATATTCTGACACATCCCCTCTCATCAATCCCCAAACATTATTATTTAAGGTGACAAAAGCTCCATAACGTTCAATTCTAGTAATTTTCCCTTTATACAGCTTATCTTTATCAATATCTCTCATTTGACATAATGAGTCTAGAATATAGACATTTCTAACCTGATTTTCACGGGCAACATATTCATCATGCTTCATTTTTTCAACCTTTCTTTTTTCTTCACAATCCCGACATACATCATACTTTTCATCAATTAATTTTCCACAGTCCCTACAAACATTAACCTGACCTGTTCCATGACAATGAGGGCAATCATCAAAAACTTCAACCTGACCTTTTCCATTACATGCTTCACAGGGAATATCTTCATCTCCACCCAAGTCAAATTTTGCCTTTGCTTTATTGTTTACTCCTTTAAAATGATTACCTACATCAAATGCATCATCTTCATAACCGGTTCCACCACATGCATCACATTCCTTATAATCCACAACTACAGAACCCCTTCCTTTACATTTAGGACATTTAGTTTTCATATTAAAACCTCATTAAATGATAAAATTTTGCTTAAATAACTTTGGATTTTCACTAACTAATGAATCCCTTTCATTTTTATAAGACATTGATTGATTCATATAATCATTAGCTTCAAAACCATACTCACTACCAGTATAATTATAGTTAACTTCAAAACATTCAATCGATTCTTTAAGTTTATCTACTGCCTTAAGCTTTAACTCCAATTCCAAAATAGCATCATTAATATAATCTTTATGAACTTGAGTAATGTCTGAAGTAAAATTATTTTTTAAGATATGTAACTTGTTCAAACTGTTATTATAATTATTACCTGCTGAAATAGCTTTATTCATTGAATTTGCATAACTTTTATTATTGACCAAATCAACAGCATCATTATAATCTTTATCTCCATTAACAATGCCATCACTAATTTCCGGCATCAGTTTATTCATATTATCAACAGAACTGTCCATATAAAGAATAGCTGCCGAAATAATACCTAAAATCAAAATAAAAATTATTAATTTAATATATTTAGACACAATATAAACTATGTAAAAGAAATTATTTATAATTTTTTATAAAGAAAAAATAAAAAAAGAAGTTTAAAACTAGATTTTAAACTTATTCACTAGCCCAAAGGCCGTGTAAATTACAGAATGCGCATGCTTTTACATCATCTGTAGAGTTAACAGTGAAAGTTACTTCTGCAACATCTCCAGGTTTAAAGCTTTTTGCGTATTGTTCTGCTCCAGCTTCAACAACAATAAACTGGATGTAATGGTCATCATCCATTGGGTGAGCTGCTTCACCGACTTTTACGGTTACTTTGTCACCATCGATTTCAACTACAGGTTTGTGTTTAGGTGATTTTTCACCTTCGGTTTGTACCGGGATACTGAGCATGTGAGTGTCACATGTATCGCCATCGTCTTCAACTAAAACTTGGATAATACTTCCACAGTCATCACATTTTAGAATTTTTGCCATAATAAAACATCTCCTTAAATAGATTAAAGATAGTTTATCTAACAAAGTATATATTATTATTGATTATTTTCCTTATAGTTTTCAATTGCTGCCTGAAGCCCATCAGCTGCAAGGTTTGAACAGTGCATTTTAATTGGTGGAAGACCATCTAATTCTTCTGCAACATCATTTCTGGAAATTTGCAATGCTTCATCAATGGTTTTTCCAACAGCAATCTCTGTAATCATACTGCTTGTTGCAATTGCTGCTCCACAACCGAAAGTTTGGAAGGAAATATCTTCAATAACCTCATCATCGTTTACTTTAATGTAAATAGTCATCAAATCGCCACATGTAGGATTTCCTACAGTTCCAACTCCATTAGCATCTTCCATCTCTCTACAGTTTCTTGGGTTTGCAAAGTGATCCATAACTTTTTCTGAATAATCCATAATTAACACTTCCTACAGTTATCTTCATGTTTTTTACACATTATATTATCGTAATCAAGTTCCTGATTCCATAAAGGTGACATTTGTCTTAATCTTTTAACAGCTTCTGCAATTACATTAACAAATTCATCAACATCAAAAGCATCACTTTCAGGTGCTAAAGATATTCTCAATGACCCATGAACGTCAACAGGGTCAAGACCTAATGCAGTCAATACTGGAGATGCTTCTAAAGTATTAGATGAACATGCAGATCCAGTGGATGCCTGATAACCTTTAGCATCCAATAAAAGAATTAATGATTCACCTTCAATAGCTTTGAATCTGAAATTAACTAAATTAGGTAATCTAATTTCTTTAGATCCATTTAAATAAGCTTCAGGAATGGTTGTTAGTACTTTTTCAATCAGTTCATCACGAATTGAGGATAACTTTTCATAATGTGCATCAAGGTTTTCTGCTGCTAATTGACATGCTTTACCAAATCCAACAATTCCAGGGACATTTTCAGTTCCAGATCTGATTCCTCTTTCCTGACCTCCACCATGAATAAGTGGGACAACACGAGTTCCTTTTTTAATATATAAAGCTCCTACACCTTTTGGACCATTAATTTTATGAGAAGATAAAGAAAGTAAATCCACATTTAATTTCTCAACATCAACTTCAATTTTACCGAAACTTTGTACGGCATCAGTGTGGAATTTAATGCCTTTTTCACGAGCAATTTTACCAATCTCTTCGATTGGTTGAATAGTACCCAATTCATTATTTGCATGCATAATGGTTATCAAAATTGTTTCATCAGTTATTGCTTCTTTTAAATCATCAACACTAATGATACCGTCTTCATTTACAGGCAAATAAGTCACTTTAAAGTCAAGGGATTCTAAAAATCCTAAAGTATTTTTTACAGCAGGATGCTCGATATTGGTGGTGATAATATGTTTACCTTTTTTAGATAATTTAAAAGCTATTCCTTTAATTGCAAGATTATCAGATTCTGATCCTCCGCTTGTAAAAATTATTTCTTCAGGTTTTGCATTAATAGCATCAGCCACTCTTTGACGAGCCAAATTTAATGCCTTTTTTGATTCACGACCAATTCCATAAAGAGTTGAAGGGTTTCCAAACTCTTCTGTGAAAAATGGTTTCATTTCTTCAAATACTTCCTCACTAACTTGAGTAGTTGCTGAGTTATCTAAATACATTTCATTATCTCCCAATTGTCTTTTTTTAATAAATAAAAATTTTTAAGTATATATGTTTTAAGTGATTAGATAGTAACTAGATACTATCTAACGCTTGACTTAAATCTGCAATTAAATCATCAACATCTTCCAAACCGATGGAAAGTCTGATAAAGTCTGGTGTTACACCTGTTGCTTCTTGTTCTTCAGGAGTCAATTGTTGATGGGTAGTACTTGCAGGGTGAATTGCTAAACTTTTTGCATCCCCAATGTTTGCAAGAATTGAGAATAATTCCAATTTTTCAATTACTTTTCTTCCGGCTTCCTCTCCACCTTCAACACCAAAACCTAAAATACCTGCAAAATTGTCTTTCAAGTATTTTTTGTTGATTTCATATGTTGGGTGTGATTCAAGACCCGGATAATTTACCCATTTGACTTTAGGATGTGATTCTAAAAATTTAGCTACTTTTAAAGCATTTTCAGAGTGTCTTTTTACTCTAACATCTAAACTTTCAAGTCCTTGCAAGAATATGAAACTGTGTACCGGTGCTTGAGTTGCTCCGAGATCCCTTAAGAGTCTTGCTCTTATTCTTACAGTAAATGCAAGGTTTCCAAGTTCAGGAACATCTCCGAATGAATCCCAAAATACAATACCATGGTAACTTGGATCAGGTTTTGTGAAATTGTTAAATTTACCATTTCCCCAATTGAATTTACCAGAATCAACGATGTAACCTCCAACAGCAGTACCATGACCTCCAACATATTTGGTTGCTGAAGCAGCAATGACGTCAGCACCATGTTCCAATGGTCTGACAAGTCCTACACCAACAGTATTATCTACAATTAACGGGATGTCATGTGAATGTGCAATTTCTGCCAATGCTTCAAAGTCAGGTACATCCAATTTTGGGTTTCCAATTGATTCAACATAAATTGCTCTTGTTTTTTCATCAATTGCATCTTCAAAAGCCTGTAAGTCTTGTGAATTAACAAATTTAACTTCCCTTGCCAAATCTTTAAAAGTATAATTAAATAATTGATATGTTCCACCGTAAAGATTGTCTGCAGATACAATGTTGTCTCCAGGTTCAGTTACATTCAATATTGCATATGAAATTGCTGCAAGACCACTTGATGTTGAAATACCTGAATTACCGCCTTCGATAGCAGCAATTCTTGCTTCAAATACATCACTGGTAGGGTTTGTTAATCTGGAATAAATTTGTCCAAATTCTTGAAGGGCGAATCTTCTTGCAGCCTCATCTGAGTCTTTAAATACATATGAAGTAGTTTGGAAAATTGGAACTGCTTGTGCCCCAGTTACGGGGTCTGGAGTTTGTCCTGCACGTACACCTAATGTTGCTAATCCATAATTTTTATTTGTCATTAATAATCACCTTTATAATTTGATTTGAGTAAAATATATCACGTGTTATATTTACTATATAACAATTGTTATTATTCATATATAAATGTTTTGATAAACCTAAAAAATAAATTATAACTCATGTTATACAATTATAACATATGTTATTTTACTATATAAACATTGTTATATTTTTCAAAGAAAGATATTCAATTTACTAAAACTTCTTATTGAATCAAGAGGTGCAAAAAAAAAGCAAATTACCTTGCTGCAACTGCATAACTTTTTCTCTTTTTTATTTTTTTAAAATTTTCAAATGATGAAATGAATTTAAGCTTTTGTTTAACTGAAAAAATTATATAGTCAATTCACCATAATAAAATTATGAATCCGATACATTTTTTTACCTTAGGATTTTTACCAGAATATTTAGTTATGGGAATAATTTTAGGGATTTTAATTGGATCATATTCCTTTTTCAGAGTTAAATATGCTTTAAATGACACAAAATTAACAAAAAATAAACAAATCATGATAATCAGCATAATTGCAATTCTATCATTCCTATTTTGCCTAAACATATGGTCAATGGCAGCGCTATTGATATTCTATTTATTTATATCATCTTTAATAGCTGATTTAATATTAGTAATCCGTAAATATGTGATTAAAGAAAAACACCTGAATTTCATTCCAAAAATTCATAAAAATGGATTGCTGGCAATAATTATTTTTGCATCCATCATCATTGGCAGTGTTTATGGAATGAACCATATTGAACTAACGGAATATAATATAACTACAGATAAAATTGACAATGAATCTTATTCTATTCTTTTCGTTAGTGATGTTCATTATGGATCTGTGCAAAATACCCAATTAGTAAAAGATAACATTTTAAAAATGAATAATTTAAAACCAGATATTGTTGTTCTAGGTGGAGATATTGTTGATGAGCGAACAACCAAAGAAGACATGCAGGAAATATTTGAGGAATTAGGAAAAATCAACTCAACATATGGAACATATTACATCTTTGGAAACCATGATAGACAGCCATATGCAATAGACTATGAAAATGGAAATAGGACATTTACTGATAGTGACCTAAATCAAACTATTGAAAAAAATAAAATAAAAATATTGAATGACAATAAGATTACAATCAATAATGATATTGTTCTAGTTGGAAGAAGTGATGCAGAATGGGAAGATACGATTGATAGAATTGATGTAAATGAAATTCTTAATGAAAGTGATTTATCCAAATATATTGTAGTATTGGATCACCAACCTGTTGAAAGCAAAGAAAATGCTCAAGAAGGTGCTGATTTACAACTTTCAGGTCATACACATGGCGGACAAGTATTTCCTTATGGAATGATATATGATTTATCCGGCCGTTTAAACTATGGAGAGTATGAAATTAAAGACATGAAACAAATTGTATCGTCCGGTTTAACTGGATGGGGATGGCCTATGAGAAACGAAGCAAAATGCGAATATGTGCTAATTAATATCAATTAAACATTTACTATTATTATAACCAATTAAATAGTCAAAACAAAAAAAATATTGTTCTGAAATGTTAAAAATAATTTACATCATGTTTTGAAAAAAAAGGAGAAAAAATCTCCTTAATCATTAATTTCATAGCCTAAAGATTGTAAACTGTCACGAATTTTATCAGATAAATCATATTGCTTATTAGCCCTTAGTTCTGATCTTACTTCAGAAATCAAATCAAGCAAATCATCAGATCCGGCATTTACATCTTCAAGTTCAAAGCTTACACCAAAAATATGTGCAGCATCATCAAGGAATGATTTAATAGCTTTCTTATCATCATCTGATAATGAGTCTAACTCGTTTTTGGTATCATTGATTAAACCAAAGATTGCTGCAATAGCTTTTGGAGTGTTAAAGTCATCATCCATGCTGTCAAAGAATTCTTTCTTGTGAGGAGCCAGCACATCTGATTCATAAGATTCATCTCCCACTTCAATATCTAAAAGCTCATAGTATTTCCTGATTCTGTCCAAACTTTTTTCAGATTGGTGAAGTGAATCCTTTGAAAAGTCAATTGGGCTTCTGTAGTGGGTTGAAAGTACAAAGAATCTGAATGTTTCAGGAGCATAATCTTTCAATAATTCACGAATGGTAATGAAATTATTGAGTGATTTTGACATTTTTTCCCCATTAACATTTAAAAATCCAGTATGCAACCAGAATTTTACCATCGGAGCTTTACCACTTACAGCTTCCATTTGAGTAATTTCCGCTTCGTGGTGAGGGAAAATCAAGTCAAGACCTCCACCGTGTGCATCATATTGTGGTCCGAAGTAGTATTCGGTTATTGCAGTATCTTCAATGTGCCATCCAGGTCTTCCGTCACCCCATGGGGATGGCCAGGTAGGTTCATCTACACCTTCACGTTTTTTCCAAAGCGCAAAGTCCTGCGGATTTTTCTTGGTTGTATCAGCTAAATCTCTGTGAGATTCCAGCTCTTCAATATTTCTGTTGGATAATTTACCAAATTCAGGGAATTTTTCAATTTCAAAGTAAACCCCATCTTCGGTTTCATAAGCGAATCCTTTATCAATTAATCTTTGAATCTGGTCCAATATTTCATCAACATGATCTGTTGCTCTTGCAAATAAGTTAACGCCATTGTCTTCAATGTATCTTCTTTCAAATTTTCTGGCTAACTCATGTGCCGGAATTCCACTTTCTTTTGACCTGTTAATAATCTTATCATCAATGTCAGTAATGTTTTGAATGTAAAATACTGCATATCCACTGTATTCCAAATATCTTTTTATTGTATCAAAAGAAATGTATGTCCTTCCATGTCCAATGTGCGCATCATCATAAACAGTTGGACCGCATACAAATAAGTTAACTCTGTTTTTATTAATAGTTACAAAATCCTCTTTACTGCGAGTTAAAGTTGAATAGACGTCCATAAAAATAACCTCAAAAAAATAGTAATTGTAAAAGGCAAGTGAGGGACTTGAACCCCCGTATTATGGTCTGCAGCCACACACCTAAGCCACTCGGTAAACTTGCCACTAAAATTAATAGGATAATAAAATATTGGTAATTAATAGTTTATAAAGTTTACTATTTTTTCCAATATTTTACAAATTTACTTAGCTTCAAGTTCGGAACCAATACAACTTTTACAATCATCACCAAGTTCAGATTTATCAATGTCAAGTTGTTCCAATACATCAACAGTTCTCACGTTTTTACAAATTTTACAGGTTCTTGGAATTAAATCTGCTTTGGTAGCTTCACCTTCAGATAATTCGCGAGCAAATTCATGAATCATGCTCCTCACATTATCATCAAGCTTAATTCCACTACCTCTTTTATCAGTAATATATTGAGATACTGCAGGCTGGGTTATGTCCATAAGCTCAGAAACATCCTTTTGTTTCATCCCTAAGTTTAAAAGTTCTTTTGCTAATTCAGATCTAATTGCCGGTATTACATACCATACTACAATTTCACAAGGTGGTTTCATAAAAATCCCTTCTATTTTTTAAACAGATCCTCGAGATCTTCTTGTTCATCTCTGATATCTTCAGTTAAACAAATTCCATGTTTTTCAAATAAAATCTCAAAGCGTTTATCATTGTCTTGAAGATGCTTTTCAAGTGTCCTCAATGCATCAGCAACAGGGTCTGGAAGTTTATCGTGGTCAAGGTCAACTTTCTTGCGTACACCTTTATGCTTGACTATGCGACCTGGAACTCCCACACATGTGGATTCAGGAGGAACATCCTTCAAAACGACTGCGCCAGTACCGATTTTAGAATATTTTCCAATTGTAATGTTACCCATTACTTTAGCACCAGCTCCAATAATCACTCCATCTTCAATGGTAGGATGTCTCTTTGTTTTTTCAGTACTAGTACCACCAAGGATTACTCCCTGATAGATTAATACATCATCACCAACAATAGCTGTTTCACCAACAACAACACCCATTCCATGGTCAATGAAAACTCTTTTTCCAAATGTTGCTCCAGGATGAATTTCAATTCCAGTAATGAATCTGGCCAAATTGGAATTCATACGGGCAAGAAGTTTAAGGGAGTGGTTCCATAACCAGTGACTTACTCTATGAAATATCAAGGCATAAAAACCTGGATAGCACAAAAATATTTCCAATGTAGAACGTGCTGCAGGGTCTTTATCTTTAACAGCTTGAATTTCACTCCTTAAACCATCGAACATTTGAAATCTCCAAATTTTATAATATTATATAATATAACATATAGTATAAATAGTTATTCTTAATCAAATAACCAGTCTACAGAGAGATATCTTTCACCGTTATCCGGCAAAATAGCAATTATCCTTTTACCTTTATTTTCTTCTTTTTTAGCCAAATCCAATGCTGCCCAAGTTGCAGCTCCAGATGAAATACCGGAAAATATACCTTCCTCTTTAGCAAGTGCAAGTAAAGTATTTCCAGCATCTTCATTTTCAACAGGAATTATTTCATCAATTACGCTTGCATCATAGATTGAAGGTACAAATCCTGCACCTATTCCCTGAATTTTGTGAGGCCCTTTTTCTCCTTTTCCTAAAGTTTGAGAATCTTTTGGTTCAACTGCAACAATTTTTACGCCTGGAACAGCATCTTTTAAAACTTTACCAATTCCAGTGATTGTACCTCCAGTACCTACACCACCAATAACAATGTCAACTTTGCCTTCAGTGTCCCTTAGGATTTCCTGAGCAGTGGTTTCAGCATGGATTTTAACGTTTGCAGGGTTGTCGAATTGACCTAAAATGATTGATCCTTCAGTTTCTTCATTGAGTTCTTTTGCTTTTGCAATAGCTCCACCCATTCCTTCAGAACCAGGAGTTAAAACAAGTTCAGCCCCTAAAACACTTAGGAACTTTCTTCTTTCAATAGACATGGTGTCGGGCATGGTTAAAATTAATTTATAACCTTTTGCAGCCGCTGCAAATGCGAGACCAATACCTGTGTTTCCACTGGTTGGCTCAATTATGGTTGCACCAGGTTTAAGTGAACCTTTTTCTTCTGCATCTTCAATCATTGCAACTGCAACACGGTCTTTTACACTTCCTGTTGGGTTAAATGATTCAATTTTTACGTCAACTTCTGCTTCTAATCCTTCGGTTAAATTATTTAATCTTACAATCGGAGTGTTTCCAATAGCATCAGTAATGCTATCCAATACTCCTCTTTTTAATTCTGGTATATTTGCCATAATTTTCATTCTCCTATTATATTAATTGTTTTTAATGGTATATTAAAAGGGTTATTTTGAAGTTATATAACAGATGTTATTATAACTATTGTTATATAACATTGTTTTACTTAATAAATGTTTTGGTATAACTAAAAAAAAATAAGTTGAAAAAATCAAATATTTTCTTTGTAATAATCGCAGATTTCAGTACAGGGACAAATCTCACACTGAGGACCAATCGGCTTACAGATATTTTGACCGAATTGAACCATCAAATCATTCAGTTTAATCCATAAATCCTCAGGAGCGATTTTGCATAACTCAACTTCAGTATCTTCAGGATCTTTTGTGTCAACCAAACCCAAACGATTAGATATTCTGTGAACATGAGTGTCAACGGGAATTGCCGGAAGTTCAAAGGCAAAAACCATAACACAATTAGCTGTTTTACGACCAACACCCGGAAGTTTAACAAGCTCATCAACAGTATCCGGAACTTCCCCACCATACTGGTCAATCAATATTTGTGAAACTTCCTGTATCCTTGCAGCCTTAACATTATAAAATCCAGCCGGTCTTATTAACTCTTTAACGTCATCGATTGGGGCATCAACCACTGCATAAATATCTGGATACTTCTCAAATAGATTATTAGTAGCTTGATCAGTATTTTCATCCCTTGTTCTTTGGGATAAAATTGTTCTGACCAACACTTTATATGGGTCATGGTCCAAAAATGTTCTAATCTCAAAAGTATTTTCCAATTGATTGGTAAGTTCAATTACCCTTTCCTCTTTATTCATTTTCTAACTCCAATTCAAATCCAAGTTCAGCCATACTTTCAATAAAATTAGGAAAAGACACATCAAAGACTTCTCCATCAGTAATCTTTATGTCATGCTTGAGACCGATTAATGAAAATGCCATAGCTAAACGGTGATCTCCATGAGAATCCACAACACCAGATTTAACGCCGCCAGTTATGCTCATTCCATCATCATGCTCTTCAAGAGCACAGCCCAATTTTTCAAGTTCACGGCAAGTAGTGTCAATTCTATCCGTTTCCTTTACTCTTGCATGAGCCACACCAGTGATATTGGTAGTTCCTTGAGCCATTGCCGCAAGTACTGCCACAGTTATCAATAAATCAGGAGCATTTGATAAATCAACATCAATAGCTTTTAAATCACCATTAGATGCAATCTCAACATAATCTTCACCACGGATAATTGTAACACCCATCTTCTGCAGGATTTCCAAAATGTATTTATCACCCTGTTTTGAATCCCTAAACAAGTTCTTAATTTTGGCTTTTCCACCATTTATAGCAATTAAAGCTAAAAGATAAGATGCTGATGAATAATCACCTTCCACAGTATAATCACAAGCTGAATAAGACTGTTTTTTAACCTTAAATTCATCAATTCTGCAACCTTGATGTTGTTTATCGCATTCATCATGCTTTAAATAATATCCGCTTAGTGTTTTAACACCGAATTTTCTCATTATATCTAAAGTCATATTTACATAAGGCTTTGATTTAAATTCAGGCAACACATATAATGTTACACCATTTTTGGATAATGGTGAAGATATGATAATTGATGAAATAAACTGTGAACTAACATTACCCATAATATTAGTTTCACCACCATCATATCCTGGTTTAATCAATATCGGCGCTTTGTCATTATCACTTAATGATTCTGTTTCGACTCCTAAAGGCAATAATGCATCCATCAACAAACCCATCGGACGTGTCTTTAAAGAATCATCACCAGTTAAAATAACTTCATTGTCACTTAGTGCAGCAACTGAAGTCATTAATCTCAATGTAGTTCCTGAATTCGCCAAATCAATAGGAACATCACTGGAATTATGTAGCTTTCCACCAGTTCCAATTACTTCCAAATAATCATCATTTTTAGTGATTTTAGCACCTAAAGCTTTACAAACTCTTATTGAAGCCAAAGTATCTTCCGAGTATAGCATATCATATAGTTTAGAAGTACCTTTGGACAGCGCCGCCAGTATTACTGCCCTGTGAGAATAGCTTTTGGAAGGAGGAGCCTTTACAACACCACCAATATCTGAAATATTTTTAACCTTAAGAATCATTTTAATCAACCAAAAAAGATATGATACTTGCCATATCTCTCAAACTTTTCTAATATAAACTTTAATTTTTATAGTTATTTAAAGTGATGAATTAAATCATCTTTGAATTATAAAACAACTAAAATATTTTTTCAATAGTTAGAATATTTTGATTATTTTCATATTTATAATCAATTTCATCTACATTTTTTCGAACTATCGTTAAACCTAATCCCCCAATATCTCTTTGATTTGCTTCAAGAGTTAAATCTGGACTTTCCTTATCTAATGGATTAAACTCTACTCCACCATCTATAAAATTTATTATTATCCTTAAAGGATCTTCCAATAGTCCATATTGGATTTTTATTTCTCCTTCTTTTTCATAAGCATAATTACAAATATTTACAAATAGTTCTTCAATTATTAACTCCAATTTTAATTTAGATTTTATTGAAACCCCTTTATCCTCAAGAAATTCTTCAATTTTTAAGAAAAGTAAATCTAAATTTTCTATATTAGATTTTAAGGTAATTTCTTCCATATTTAAGTAATCAGCCCTATTTAATTCACCATCTCTTAAAACATTAAAGAAACTTATATCTCGTTCATCTCTTAAGATTCTAGGAGGTTTAACTTGAGCGGGAGAAGCTCCTCTAGCAACCTTTAATTCTTTATATAGCAAATATGTTTCTGGTTGCAAGAAATATAATTCTGTTTTTCCAATTATGCTCTTTTCAATTTTATTACATAAAACAGAATCTGTTGCACAGAAATTTTCATTCAACTTTTCCTGAATGCTTTCTTTTGTTACATTTTCAGGCAAGTCCTCAACTTCCATTAAATATACATATTTCATAGGCGATGAGTCAGAATCAACATAAACTGAAAAATCTATTAAATCAAACCCAAAATCTTTTTCGGTTTTATATGCTGCTGCTCTTAGGTTTTCTCCGTTAACTTTCTCACCAGCAACACATAAACATTGATCCAGCCGGTATAAAAATTCAATCATTGGAGTGTTATTATATCTTCCAGTGCAACGAACGACATCTTTCATCCTGTAACGATAAAATCCGGACAGATTAGTTGTGATAACTTCATATTCTTTTCCTTCTTCCAATTTGTCCATAGTCACTATTTTACTGTAGTCACCATTAGCATCCAACGGTAAAAATTCATAAAACATACTGTCAGGTATGAGAATGGAATCATGATTGTTTAATTCTGTAAAAAGTGAAAATATACCTTCAGATGCAGTTAATCCAATTAATGCAAAATTAAAGTCGGAACTTGTGAACTCTTTAATTTTATCAAGATAATTCTTAAATCCTCCAGATCCACATCCTATAAGAAGCAACATTTTTGGCCAAATTTTAGGAACAATGGGCTCATCAAAACCTTCTTCAAATATTTTTCTAAGTTCTTCTGCTCTTTCCGGCATCGGTTCTATTTTTCCAAGCAAACTTTCACGAACTTCATTAGGCATTTTTATGGATTCATCAATGGTGCCCCTTTCAATATCATTGACTAATAATTCCCAATTGCCTTTAATATACCGCAGAAATTCTAAAAACAAACTGACGAAACTAGTTATTGTAAATGAAATGTCCGGATTGACTAATGCAAAACGTACATGAATATAACGAATGTTAGTTCCAACACTAGGAATTAAAGCTTCAATTGGTGATGTGGTGATTTCAGAAATCATATCACCAAAAACATCCATTATTTTACCGGAAATAGAACCGTAGGTATCCCCAGAAGGCAACTTGGACATGGAAAGTTCAGTTAAATTTAAACATGGATATTTAATCCAATCCAAACCAACTTTTTCAGCAAATAAGTTAAATAGATACGCATAATTATATTTCATATTGATTTCTTGATTAAGAGATGTGATAGGTATCCTTTTAGGGTTTCCCATTGTACCGGAAGATTTTGCATAATGAATTATTTCATAAGAGGTTATTAAATTCTTTTCCCCATTTTCTGTCATTCTATAAATGTAATCTGCATAACTATCATAATCAGTTATAGGAACCTTACTTTGAAAGTCTTCAATGCTTTTAATGTTTGCAAAATCATATTTTTGCCCATATTCAGTATCTTCGTTATCCTTTATGATTTTCATTAGCAAAGCAGCATTATATTTCATAGGATTCTGTGTCATGACGTCTAATGATTTACGAACATTATTTCCCTGTGAAATAAAATTTAAATAAAACTGTTCTGAAGATGATAATTCAGAAACATCAATATCACCCAAATCCATAATTAAACCTCATAACTATTCAATAGTCAATATGTCTACAAACCCTGTTGATTCAAATACCTCCATCACAATATCCTGAACATTAGTTACTTTCATAGACCCCTGTTTGTTCATTCTTTTTTGAGTAGATAAAATTATTCGAAGCCCAGAACTTGAGATATAAATTAATTCAGATAAATCAAAAGTTAACTCTTCGACATCATCTAAACTGTCTTCAAGCACTTCTTTAAGTTCAGGAGAACTTTTTGTATCTAATCTGCCTGTCAATTTAATATCTAATTTTTTTCCGTCTTTGTGTTTTTCTATGTCCATAAATTCACCAATTAATTTTTAGGGATAACAATCTTATTGTTATTTAGTTTAACATTATAATTATAATTATGTTCTATATCCTTTGAAAAGTTTTTGATAATTTTAATCCCCCAGTCTTCTTTTTTCTGGAAATCCTTTTCAATATCAAAAGGAACACCATTATCTTGGAAATAAACAATAATCTCTTCAGTATTTTTATAAAGAATCCTAATATTCAGATATTTATCTTTTTTAGATTTATATGCATGGGCAAATATAGCTGTACCCATTTCCTCAAGGATTAATTGAATTTTCAATTTGGTTTCATCATCTAAATCATCGTCCAACAAATTTTGATCAATATTTTCAACAACATCTAACAACTCCTCTTCAGATTCAACATATATCGCATAAGTATCTTCAGCAGGAAACAGATTTTCATCCATTATTACAAAATCACTTAAGGATTTAGGGAATTTTTTAGTTTTTAATTTAATTAAGAAAGGTAAACTAAGCAAAGTAACAATTTCACATAATACAAAACTTATCCATATGCCATCACCCCCAATAAGAAATGAAAATATGATTGCAAATGCTGATAAGAATAGGAAACTATGGGCAAAACTTATATAATTTGCAATTTTTAACTGCTGTGTCGCATTATAAAAGTTTAATAAAATGAAACATAATCCTGAAAACGGTAGAGACCACGCAAATATTCTAAGGCCCTTTACTGCGACATCATATACCTCCGGATTTTTTCCAAACATATAAACAAAATAAGGAGCAAAAATAAATAGAATTAATGAAATTATAGAGATAATGAATAATGCATATTTGATTGATATCTTTAATAATTGTTCCAATTGGGTTTTATCTTTTTCACCATAAAATAATCCTCCCAGTGCCAGAGTAGTTGATCCAATTCCAACACCTACACTGCACAGCAATAAATAAACATTTGACTGTATAGAAAGAGCACCTAAAAATATTAATCCGCCAACCATTAATCCCAAATAATTTGTAATTATAGTACGAAGCATATTATAAATTTGATTTAAAGCATTTGGAAGTCCTGATTTGATTATTTGAGACAACTCCATTTTAAATTCTAAATTTTTTTGGAATTTATATCTGCTTTTTTTTGAAAGAAAATGACTCAATAAGAATAGTACAGTAATTATGGTACTTAATGCAGTTGCCAGCCCAACACCAAAAATATCTGTTTTTAATATGATTACAAATACTAAATTTAAAATGAGATTTAATAAAAATAATGATAAACCCGCATAAAGACCTAATAATGGATATCCATCGATTCTTGAATAATTTATAAAAATATATAGAAACATCAATGGTAAAATTACTAAAAAAAATCCCTTCATCAATGATACTGTTGCATTAAATGATTCACCAGAAGCCCCCAATATTTGCGCAACATTTGGTGTAAAAATCAATAATAGAACCGTTAAAACTAATCCAACAATCGCAGCAACAATGCATACCACTGTGAAATTGTTATTTACTCTTTTTTCATCAGCCATATTATTAGATGCAACAATAGAACCCCCATATGCGAATATATATCCTATTGCCAAATTAGCATAAATAATAGGCAATGTCAAGCCGAATGCTGCAAGACCAATTTTACCAAAAAAGTTACCAATAATTATTCCATTTAGAATAACCACTAAAATAGTACATACAACAGAAATTACAGCCCCAAGAATATAGCTTTTAAAAAAGGAATTTAATAATTTATTATCGTTACTTAATAAATTCATAATTTTACCATATTAAACATCATTTTAAATTAATAAATTTTGGATTTTGATTAGTGAATTGTATGCATCATTTCAATAGGGAAAACCAATTCATATACAATTCCGTTTTCGTTTTTTATTGAAGTAATGGTTCCATCTAACTGTTTTGTTAAGCTTTTTATTATTTCACATCCGATGACATCAGTAATGTCCTTTGAATCGTTAATCCCAATACCAATTTCTTCAAATGTTAAAAGAACAGTATCCTTATCAGACATTGTTACTTTTTTAATTATCTTTTTGTTTAGTGTCGTTTTATCCGGAAATGCATTTCTTATAGCAATCATTGTTAGTTCATCAATGATTAAGAGTAATGGAGTTATGACTTCAATTGATACATTTATATTTTCATCCACATATGTTTTAAACTCGATTTCCATTGGCGAATTAACTAATTTTTTTGTGCTGACATCTTGATCAGTTAAACATTCATTTAAATTAATATTTTTAAAATCTGGAGAATTGTATGTTTTTTCATGGAGCAAAGCAAGGGAAGTTAAACGTGTTTGCATATGTTCAATAACTAACTCCGGATTATTTTTATAAGCCCTTTTTTCAAGATTTAAAAAACTATTAATAATTTGCAGATTATTCTTTACTCTGTGATGCAATTCCTTAATTAATACCAACTGTCGTTCATTAGATTCAATCAATTGTTCTTTTTTCAGCATCTCTTCAGTAACGTCTGATAAAAATCCAAGACTATGCACATTATTATTATACTCAAATCTTTCAATATACAAATTAACAATCTTTATATTCTGAGGGTTTCCGTCAACTTTATATGTCAATGTTTCGTCAACCTTACTTATGTCACCGTCAGCCAGCTTTTTAAGTTCATCAACGACTTCTTTCTCAGCAATATTATTTAAAATTTCACGGGAATGGACATATTCACCATAATCCTTTTCAATCAAATTATAAAAACCTTTGGAGAAACTATATAATTTTTTATTCAAAGGTTCAATTAACCAAGCTAATTTCATACTGCTTTTAGAACCATCCAATAAAAAATCAATAGATTCACTACTTTCACCATGTCTCTGAGTAAGAACATTAATCCAACCTTGACGAATAAAGACACCTTTATCATCAAAATAAGAATAAACAGTAACTTCAATAAGTTTTAAAATACCTTCGGCATCCACAATCCTAATGACTTCATCACATTGTGAAGTTTCTTTGTTTGGGATACTTAAAATTTTATCAACCTTATAGTTATCCTCTGGAATCGCCAAATCGAAAACAATATTGTGTTGCTCATCAGATTCTTCTTTATTACGATTGATGATATTATATATTCCTTGAGACCAGGTATATTTTCCATTTATTTTATAATAACTGCCAGTTTGCGAAAGATTTTCCATTATGCTATTTTGATTTTCATCCAAAGTTTTATCAAGCATGCCTGCAGGATTACCTATTGTTCCACCCACATTCGAAACTATTATAAATATTCTTTCCATATAAAATACTATTTTTGCAGTAATTTTCTTAATTAATTCATTTTGATTATCATAATATACAATTCTCATTTCTTTCGTAGAATGATTTGTATAAATCTCAAATAAATAATCATGTAACATATAAAAACATAACGGGGAAATCTTACTTAATAGTCTGCCTTTTGCATCTTCTTGTGATATATTGTATGTCTCAAGAATATTACTGCTTAAATACTGGATAATGAAATCTTTTCCATCTTCATGTGGAATAAATATATGAACATTATCTGAAATATTATTGATGAACTCTTGAATTGGATCGTCTTCAATATCAAATTCCTGTGGCGTTGAATTATAAAAATCCACCTCTGCAGCATCAAAAATTCGAATTTCATAAACATCTTCTAAATTCAGATATTCCTTTTCAATCTTCATCAAAACCAGCCTTCCCATTTTCATGATAACTTGAAAACACCGTTACAATGTTTAACAAAATTATATTTAAGAATATTTATATATAATATTTATTAAAAATAGTACCAATGGTTACCTCTAGAATTAAAAAGTTATTTACCAAAAAATGGTTTATTATCCTTTTCACATTTGCTGTTGAATTAATATTTAATTATCTTTTTGAAGTTCAACATATAGGTGGCTATTACATATATGCAGATATTGCTCTTGGTCCAATATTTGGTTTAATGTTTGGTCCAATGGGTGCTTTAGGTTTTGCATTAGGAACATTAGTCGGAGAACTGGCTGAAGGAATAGGACTACCTGCGCCTTTTATCGATTTTATAATCACATTTTTTATTTCAGCATTAACCTATAGATTATGGTATACTACATTCAATAGAGGAAAAAAAGATACTCCCAGATTTAATTCAACTTATAATATTATCAAATTTTTATCAATAACAATACTAATTTCAATCGTATATTTCTCATTTTTAGTTATCTCTTTTTCACTTTTCCATAATTTAAATTATTCATATTCTATTTCAGATGTAGACTTTAATGTACCTTACATGTTAAATATTATCACATTTACTATAATATTTGGATTATTGCTAATTAGTTCTTTTAATATCCTTAAAATACCTTTACAAACTCCAAAAAAGAGGATTTCAAAAATCAATATTAATCAAAATTATCTTTTGGCAATACTTTTAATATGTACAAGTTATTTCCTATTTAAGGAATTAATTATGAATATTAAATCCGTAAGGCATTTTTTCATCTTTGTTACAATAATTACTTCAATACTGTTATATCTCAATACTTTCGATGTGACAGTTGAACCAACAAATGACAATTATTCAATTATTGAGGAAATGATATTGGTTTTCTTAGCTATTATAACCTTGACAATAGTATTGAACTTCAACTATTTCAATATATTAATTTTATCATACGTTCCAAAAATAAATCCATCATATCAGATTTTAATCATTCTATCATTCACAAGTGTGTTTATATTATTAGTTTCATTAATCTATATACGATTCGTTGAAAAAACAATAACTAATCCACTTTATGACATGATAAATACTGCAGATAATTACTTTAAAACTAAAAATAAAGTCGAATCTGTTTATAAATTAAAGAAATACATAACAAATGATGACAGTATTGGATTATTAGCTAACTCATTTGTAACATTATATGATAAAATTAGAACCAATTTAAATCAACTCCAAGTAACGACTTCTGAAAAAGAAAAATTTAAAACAGAATTTGATGTGGCAAGCCAGATACAATCAAATATGCTGCCAAAAAATTTCGATGAATTGACCGATAATGAATCATTTGAAATATATGCATATATGAAACCTGCAAGTGAAGTTGGAGGAGACTTTTATGATTATTTCAAAATCGATGAAGACCATGTATATTTTGTCATCGGAGATGTTAGTGGTAAAGGAATTCCATCAACATTATTCATGGTTAAAACAATGTATTTAATTGAAAATCATGCAAAATTCAATGAGGATTTATCACAAGTGCTTGAAAAAGTAAATAATTTAGCTTATGAAAGAAATGACGAAGAGTTATTTGTAACAATCTGGCTTGGAAAATTAAACTTTAAAACTGGAAAATTATCCTATGTTAATGCTGGACACAATCAACCATTGGTTAAACATGATTCCAATAATTTTGAATACTTGAAAACCCATCCGAATCTGGTTATTGGTGGAATAGAAGACATCCAGTATAATGAACATGAAATTAATTTAAATGCGGGAGATATGATATTTTTATATACTGATGGAGTTACAGAAGCAAATGATAATTATAATGGATTTTATGGTGAAAATCGTTTAAAAGAAACAATCAATAACAATAAAAATAAAAAATTAAACGATATAATAAATGAAATTACCGAAGACATTGATAAATTTTGCAATAACAGCGAACAATATGATGATATAACAATGCTAATTATAAAATATAACGGGTGGGTAGAAAATGAATTATAAAGAACTTTTCAAATCACCAAAATTTATTGTATTAATCTCCATGATAATAAATATAATACTTATCCTAATTGGATACTTATGGTTTGATAATAATTATATTCATTTAGAATTATCCGCTTTACTTATATTAAGTTTATTATTAGGTCCATATGCAATATTAGGATTTAGCATAGTTGAGCTTCTATATTGGATTTTAGGATTAGGCATGAGTAATGCAACAGTAATCATATTAAGTTTATCATCGATAATTGTATTAGGGATAATGCCTTGGAAATTGTGGTACTTAACAAAATCTAAAAGAGGTTTTGAAATACCCAATATGAATAGTTTTTACAGTTTTGCTAAAATAGTTATTATTGTATTATTTATGATTTTTCAAACGTACCTATTCTCTAAGCAAATATTTAATACAACTTTCGACTTAAACCTTGAAAGTTATTACATGATTTTCATATTAGGATTAATCTTGCTATTATTAGGTATGGGCCTATTTGGAAAATTAAACATTGCAGTATATACTCCAAAACAAATTAAAAAATTTATGCCAAATCAATTATATTATTTAGCATTGGTAATTGCAATACTTCTTTCCATAGCCACATTAAATAATCCAAATAATCTTTGTTTATTTTTAATTTTAATATTGTACGCGATATTTTTAATTAAACCACTTGACGAAGGTGCTTTTAAAATAAAGAATACTCAGAAACTTACAATATTTTATAAGACATTTATTTCAACATTCATTATTTTAATAATAATCCCTACATTTCTGTTAATATCATTAACAGCTCTTGGAATTTATGAACATGGAATTACATCTGAATTTTTAAATTATTTAGTTCTTTTATCAGGATTCTTCTTAGCCATTCTAATACCATTAGTTATTTATATGTACTTTTTGGAAAAACAAGTTATAAACCCAATCAATCAATTATCATCATATCTATTTGAAGAAATAAATGATGATATTGATTTAGATAATCTAGTTAATAATTTAAATTCCATTACCGTAAATAATGAAATAAAATCATTATCCGAATCCATGCTTAATATGGAAAAAGAATTTGTGGATTACCGTGCAAATTTGTTGGATGTAACTAAAGAAAAAGAAAGATATGAAACAGAACTCAAATTAGCTCATGAAATCCAATATTCAATGATCCCAACTGATTTTGAAAAATTCAATGAAAATAATAATGTGAGACTTTGGGGATTTATGAAAGCTGCACGTGCTGTTGGTGGAGACTTTTATGATTATTTCAAAATCGATGAAGAAAATATTGGATTTGTAATAGGCGACGTTAGTGGAAAAGGAGTCTCAACTACTTTAATCCTAGTAAAAACTATGACATTAATTAGGGATTATGCTACATATTATTCAGATTTATCCGATGTATTATATGAACTTAATAACGAACTTTGTAAAAATAACGTTAAAGGATTGTTTGTTGGTTGTTTACTTGGAAAACTTAATATAAAAACTGGAGAATTATGTTATGTTAATGCAGGACATAAAAAACCATTAATTAGGCAAGACAATGGTGATTTTGAATATTTAAATAAAAAACCAGGATTACTTTTAGCAGGAATGAAAAATATGCATTATCAAAAGCATACCCTTCATTTAAAACCTAATGACACATTATTCTTATATACCGATGGAGTTACATATGCAAACGATGGAAATGATAGATATTATGGAGAAAGAAATCTGCAGAAAATATTAAATCAAAATAAGGATAATGAATTAAACATCATCATAAAATCTGTTGAAAATGATATCAACACATTCTGTAATAATAAAGAATTATCTGATGACATAGCAATGCTTATCATTAAAATGAACAAATAACTATACCATTTCAGGTGGAGACTAATCCTCCACAGAATTTTTATTTTTAAAACAATATTTATAATGAAATTTAACAAATACATAATTATGAAAGAACTTGAAAAAATGCAAGCGGGACTTGAATATTGCTATGACGATGAAGAAGTATCCCTAATGAAATTGAATGCTATTGAAAATGCCAACATATTCAATTCACTTGCAGAAGATGATTTGGACAAGCAACATGAAGTATTAAGCGAAATTTTAGGTTCAGTTGGTGAAAAGGTCTGGATTGCAAAAAGATTTTGTTTTGATAATGGGAAAAACATCCACATTGGAAATAATTTTACTGGAAACTTTAATTTAACAATTCTTGACGTTAAAGAAGTTTATATTGGAGACAATGTGATGATTGGCCCGAATACCACCATTACAACAGCCACACATCCATTATCTCCTAAAGGCAGACGTGCACATTTAGCTCAAGGAAAAAGCATTAAAATCGGCAATGATGTTTGGTTAGGTGCTAATGTTACCGTTCTTCCAGGAGTTACCATTGGAAATAATGTTGTAATAGGTGCAGGAGCAGTTGTAAACAAAGATATTCCAGATAATTCCCTTGCAGTGGGCGTTCCAGCCCATGTTATTAAAGAAATAGAAAATGACCTTGAATAAGATTGAAATCCCCATAGTTAGAGATTAAAAAATGAAACTAGCCCATAAACATATCAATATAATAATCAACCTGTTGATAATTATTCTAGAGATTATAGGATTTGTATTAGTCTTTAAAGAAATGGGAATTACATCACTAGAATATTATACCGAAGACAGCAATCTATTGTTATTGATATCATCAATAATCCTTTTAACATATATTTCAAAAAATAATGAGTTGCCATCATGGTTTAAATCTTTCAGATACATTGCAATTGTTTCAACAACATTAACATTAATAATCGTTTTAACAGTACTGTCCTGGACAACAGATCTGGGACTGTATCATTTATTACTCCATGAATCTATGCTATACCACCACACATTATGTCCAGTTTTAGCAATCATATCATTTATTTTTCTTGAAAGATATGAAAACCTGCATGCAATTCAAGGACTGTATTTTACAGCAATCTATGGAATAATCATGATTAGTTTAAATGCTTTAAAAATAGTAGAAGGCCCTTATCCATTTTTATTGGTTCATAATCAGCCAATAATCCATTCAATAATCTGGACAGCACTTATTTTTGCCATAACTTATGCAATAGCTTCAATATTAAAAAAAGTTAATGGGAAAGTAATTATCTAATTACTTCCACAATCATATCCAAGTTTTCAGATTGTAGGATATCCACTTTTTTACCGGATGCTCCGACAATCTCCTTTTTGATGTTTAACATGTCTTCAGGAACTACAATATCCCCAATAGTTAACTCATGTGATTCATCTAAAACGTTTCCAATTTCATCAATTGGAGTGGATTTTAAATAGCCTATGATTTTACCTGCATCGCCTTTGAATTTCGGTCCGATTTGAGACATGTCCGGTTCAACTTCAATTATCTTTTCATGAACTTCAGGTTTTCCAGAGCTAATTGCCAAGTCATTGATTTTCAAAGTTCCTTTAATATCTGCATCGAATTGATTAAATACATCAACCAAATCTTCATCTGAAGTGTAAACATTGACTTCAGAAAGTTCAGCATTTAATGGTATTTTTGCAGATGACTTGAATCTTCTTACTTCATCGATTAACTCAACAGTGGTTTCTCCTTTGTTTTCCATTTCATCGTTGATTAATTCATCATGGACTTCAGGCCATGAAGTTGTGTGAATTGATTCATCGGAGAAGTATTGATAAACTTCTTCTGTGAAAAATGGAGCTATTGGAGCTAATAATTTTAAAGATGTCTCAACAACAGTCCTTAATGTGTATTTTGCAGCACGTCTTGACTCATCTGAAACATCTGTGTATAATCTGTATTTTACAGCTTCAATGTATTCATCACAGAAGTCATGCCAGAAGAATCTTTCTATTGAAGTGATTGTTTCTGCAAAGTTATATTCTTCAAAAGCTTCATCAACAGTTCTGTTTAAGTTATTGAGTTTTGATAAAATCCATAAGTCAATAGGACCTAAATTATCTTTAACTTCTCCATAGGATATTTCTTCATCAAATATTTGCATACTAATGAATCTGAATGCATTCCAAAATTTTCTAAGGAACCTGTATCCGTGTTTAATATCTTTCCAGTCAAATATTACATCAGAGCCAGGAACACTGTTTGCCGCCCAAGTTCTCAAGGAATCTGCACCATATTTTTCAATGACCTCTTCAGGTCCAACAACAAACTCAGGTCTTGATTTACTCATTTTATTTCCATCTTCACCGAACACCATACCATTGATTACAATATCATCAAACGGTTTTTGGTCAGTTAAAGCCAAACATCTTAAAGTTGTGTAAAATGCCCATGTACGAATAATATCGTGTCCTTGCGGACGGATGTTTGATGGGAAATGATTTACATAATCTTCATCAGGCCATCCTGCAATGGATAATGGTGAAATTGAGGAATCCATCCAAGTGTCCAAGACATCTACTTCCGGTACGAACTCTTCACATCCGCATTCACATGCATGTTTAGGCTTATCAACAGTTGGGTCAATAGGTAAGTCATCAACTTCAGGCAAAATGACTTTTCCACAGTCTTTACAGTACCATACCGGAATTGGTGTTGCAAATATCCTTTGTCTTGAAATACACCAGTCCCATTCCATGGAATCCGCCCAGTTTATCATACGGGATTTCATGTGTTCAGGTACCCAATTCATTTCATTCGCTGCAACTTTGGTCTTTTCAATTAGATCCCTTACAGCTACAAACCACTGTTCTTTAAGAAGAATTTCAACAGGAGTTTTACATCTCCAGCATTGACCTACATTTTGATCAACTTGTTCTTTCTTCAATAAGTAGCCCTCACTGTCCAAATCTTCGATAGTCTGTTTTTTACATGTTTGAAGGTCCATTCCTTCATATCTTCCAGCAGCAGCTGTTAATGTACCTGAATCATCAATAACATCTATGACTTCAAGGTCATATTTTTGAACCCAACTTACGTCAGTTTTATCCCCAAATGTACAAATCATTACTGCACCTGTACCAAATTCTGGATCTACCTCTTCATCTGCAATAATTTTTACTTTTTGGTGTGATAAAGGAACTTCAACATATTTACCTAAAAGGTGAGTGTATCTTTCATCTTCAGGGTGAATTACAACCGCTACACATGCAGACATCAATTCCGGCCTAGTTGTTGCAATTAAAATACCCTCTTCTTTAGGGTCAGCTTGCTTGCCGGATTCTTGTGAAGATGCTATGTCATTGTATGAATCTTCAACTGCAGGAGGGAAGTTAACATAATTTAAAAAGGTAGTGTTGTCCGAATATTCAACTTCAGCAAAAGCAATAGCTGTTTGACAACGAGGACACCAATTTACTGGGTGTTTTCCTTGATAAATCAAACCATCTTCATACATTTTCAAAAAGGAAAATTGAGTTCTTTTCATATACTCAGGATTCATTGTAACGAATTCACGAGTCCAATCTTGTGAATAACCCATTGCCTTCATGTCCGCTTTCATGCTTGCAATGTTTTTAGTGGTCAAATCAATACAATACTGTCTAAATTGAGCTCTTGAAACATCATTTTTCTTGATTCCATGAGTTTCTTCAACCTTAACCTCAGTAGGAAGACCATGGCAGTCCCATCCCTGAGGGAATAAGACATCATATCCTTTTTGCCTTCTGTATCTTGCATTCATATCAATGTAAACCCAATTAAGGACATGTCCTAAGTGAATAGCTCCTGTTGGGTATGGTGGGGGAGTATCAATAACATATCTAGGACGAGATCCATCTCCAATGTATTTGTAGATGTTTTCATCTTCCCATTTCTTCTCCCATTCTTTTTCTTTTTTAAAGTCATAGTCTTTAGGAATCTCTTCTTTTGACATATATTTTCTCCTAATAAATGTAGATAAAAATAATATTATTAGATATGTTGCTTCTTATTTAAAAATATTAAGTAAAAATCGAAAATATAGATAAATATATTATATACTAAAATCATATTATTAATATTATCAATCAAAAAAAGGACTGTGTAAAAAAATGAACTTATTATGGTTTTATGTTGCTATTGTACTAGCTATAAGCGATGTATTGCACACACAAATAATGTGGAAAGTTTTTAATAATTTTTACATTATTTTAGGTGGTTTGATCCAACAGACCACAAAAACAACATGGCAGACATGGTTAGCACATGAGACAATGGAAGCAGGATTTCATTTTATTGTTTTATCAATAGTTTTCTTAAATCCAGTTGTAGGAATTCAAGCAGCCCTAATTCATTTTGTAATCGATGTTTCACATACCGTATTAATACGCAATATGGGTGAAATAGAACATAGAGCATTGCATTTCGTAATTGAATCTCTATTCTTCATATTGATTTATGGATTTTAAAAATAATTAATGGAGTTATTAAATGCCAGTTATTACATTCAAATATCAGGATTTGAAAGATTTAGGAATAGACATGGAAAAAGATGAATTAATAGACACATTGCCAATGATGTCCAGTGATATTGAAGACTTTGATGATGAGGAAATCAAGGTAGAATTCTTCCCAAACCGCCCAGACAATCTATCTGTCGAAGGAGTAGCCAGATCATTTAAAGGATTTATCGGTCAGGAAATCGGTTTTCCAGATTATAAGGTTGAAGAATCTGGAGAATATGTTGAAGTGGATGAAGATGTGGCAAAAATCAGACCATACATAGGATTTGCAAAAATTGACAATGTTGATTTTACTGGCGATAAACTCAAATATATTATGGATTTCCAGGAAAATCTCCATTGGGTAATCGGAAGAGACAGGAAAAAAGTAGCTATCGGTATTCATAATGCTGATGTCGTTACCGGACCATTTAAATATATTGCAACCCCTAAGGATGCAAATGCATTTGTTCCTTTAGAAAAGGACTTTGAAATGACTCCTGATGAAATATTAACCCAACACGACAAAGGTGTTGATTATGCTCATTTAATCCAAGACTTTGACAAATATCCATTAATTCTTGATAAGGACGACAATGTCTTGTCAATGCCACCAATTATCAACGGCGAGTTGACCAAAATCAAGGAAGACACAAAAAACATTATTGTTGATGTGACTGGAACTGATGAAAGAGCTGTCAATCAGGCATTGAATATCATATGCTGTTCATTTGCAGAGGTCGGAGGTCAAATTAAATCCATGGAAGTCAGATATGCTGACAAAAGCATTAAGACTCCAGATTTAACTCCTCAAGAGATGAATGTCCATGTAGATACAGCAAATAGTTTGATTGGTGGAACAAGCCTTACTGCTGAAGACATTAAAGGATTGCTTTTAAAAGCACGTTTTGATGCTGAAATCATTAGTGAAAACGAAGTCAAAGCAATTATACCTGCTTATAGAGTAGACATATTGCATGAAGTGGATGTTGTTGAAAATATTGCAGTACAATACCACATTAACTCCGTAGAAGCAAAATTACCTGAAATCAATACTGTAGCTTATGAAAACGATTGGTTTAAAGCAGAAAGCACTATCCGTGAAGTAATGGTTGGATTAGGTTTTCAGGAAGTAATGAGCCTAATGCTTACAAACGAAGAGGCACATTACGAAAAAATGAATCATCCGGAAGAAGAACATGTGCAAGTTGCAAGACCAATTACCATTGACAGAACTATGATTAGAACTAGCCTAATCAATTCTTTAATGGAATTTTTAGAAGACAACAAGCATGAAGACCTACCTCAAAAAATATTTGAGATTGGAGATATTTTATATCTTGACGATACAAAAGAAAACAAAACAAGATCTTCCAAAAAGTTAGCTGCCCTAATTTGCCATTCAACCGCCAACTTTACTGAAATCAAATCAGTAATGACAAGCGTATTGACCAATTTAGGATATACTATGGAAATAAGCGACAGTGAAAATAAGACATTTATTGAAGGCAGAGTAGCTGATGTAGTTGGCGAAGCTCAAAAAGGTACAATCAAAGGATTCTTTGGTGAAGTTTCCCCAGAAGTAATAACTAACTTTACCCTCGAGTATCCTGTAATTGCATTTGAAATAGAATTCATCAACAAATGAATTCTAAAATTCTTTTTTTAATACCATAATTTTCTCATTTGTGTTTCAATTTCAGAGTAATTATTCACAGCCGGAGAAGCATCATAATTACTGAAAACAGCAATGAAAATCAACAATAATACAATAACAACTATCAAAATTATTGTCCATTTCTGCAATTATTCACCAACCATCGTCAAAGTTACTGTTCTTCCACTTCTTGGTCCATCTAATTCAATGAAAAAAACAGATTGCCAAGTACCTAAATCCAATTTTGAATTTTTTATTGGTAATGATTCGCTTGATGAAAGTAAAAATGATTTCAAATGTGATTTTGCATTATTATCGATTTTATCATGCTTGTATGAAAATTTATCATCAATTAAATTATCTAATGTGAATTCCAAATCATTTAAAAGACCAGATTCATTTTCATTAACCACAATGGCTGATGTAGAGTGTTTTGAAAAAATTGAGATGATTCCTTCATCAATATCAATCAGATTATTAATTTGTGAAGTGATATCAATAATTTCAAAGCTTTTATTAGTATTGATTTTTAAAGAATAAGATTTGACTATCATCAATATATAATTTAATTAAACTTATTAATAAATTAAAGAAAAAAAGAAAAGAAAATGTTTATTAATATTCATCTTTATCGAATTTACCCCTATATCCATAAATCAACAATCCCATTATGGATAATATGCACATCACTATAAGGCCAGAAGTGTTTGTAAGTTCTTTTGAAGTGGTTACTGGAGGAACAATCTCAAATGCTTTACCTTCCTTAGAAGCTTCGCCATTGCCAGTATCTCCGGAGTTCAAATCACCATTAGATAATGCATCCTGTCCATTATCAGAAGTGTCTTGAGATGGAATGTCTGAACTGTTTGTTCCATAGTTACCTGAGTTTAGTGAATTTGCCACATGTGAACCTGAAGAGTTACCACCATGGGAATTACCCTGATAATTGGAGTTTCCATTTACATCAGAAGTTCCTTCATTTCCATTATTATTTTGAGACCCTTTTTCATTATCATTTGATGTTGATGACTTTGAATCTGTTGATTGGCCTTTATCACCTGAAGCATGATAATCATAGTTATAATACTGACCGCCAATTTCTACCTTTACATTATGGTCAACAGTAGGGTCCAAATCTTTAACAACTGTTGCTTGCCCATCATTAACCGTAACAGTGTACCTATTCCCATCAACTTCAACATTTGTTTGAAAAGTTGCAAATTCATTTACAGCCCTGCCGGAAGAATCTCTTAATTGAAGAGATAGAGTGTTACTAATGGATAAAGTACCCAAATTCATTAAAGATGCTAAAAGCCTTGGACATACAAAAGTATTTGAGGGATCATTTGAATCATACCAGTTTTGACCCAATTCAAAGTTTTCATTTTCCCAATAATTTTTAGCCTGGTAAAATTCATTATGTGCCAAATAGTTATACTCAACTTTAAGTATGGTGCTTCCAGAACTTTTGAATCCTGAACCTAACAAAAGTCCGTTACCCGTTTCAAATCCACCCATGCTTGAACGTGGGTCTTTTCTATTATTTGTTAATGAATTTGTTTTAACAACATCATTAGTGGATGTTGAGTTGATATAGACACCATTAGTATTTTCATAAACATTATTTCTTGCAATTAATGTATGGGAAGACTTGTTGAAGGTTGAAATACCATTTAAGTTATTATGATGAATTGTATTGTTGGTAATATTGCAATAATAAATATTTGAAGTTTCAATTCCAGACCATTTGTTATATGAAATCGAATTATCATATACTAATGTATTTTTTACATCCTGAAGCCGCAAACCATTTTGACTGGCTTTTAGGATATCATTGCCTGAAACAACAATTTTATCAGAATTTTTTACTAAAATACAGTTTTTTCCACCAACAATCCTATTATCTTTAACCACAACATTTTTTGCATTATCCACAATAACTCCACAATCACTATTTGAAGCAACAATCGTTATTCCAGACAATACACTTCCTGCTGATTTTGATGTGAAATAAAATCCGAAAGTTTTATCCAATCCTAAATTCTTAGCTTTATCAGTTAATTTACCAGAAGTATATACAACACTATCATTTTTTGAAACAATATTTAATTTTTTATTTACAACCAAAGAAATATCATTATATTCCTTATCTGTAAATTCAAAAGTATCTCCCTCTTTTGCATTATCAAATTTTGATTGGATATCTTCATTTGACAAATCAGCAGTAATAGTTTCATAATTATCACCACTATCAGAAAGAAGTGTCATATTGTTCCCATAGATATTAGTTGCACTAACTGAAGAAACTAATAATAAGAATAATAGAGATAATAAAAAAAGAATTAACACTTTTTTGTCCATATTAAAAACTTCCCAATCTTTATTTTTATAATCAAATTATATAAGTTAATAAAATTTTATAAAATAAAAAATTATACCATATACATAATATTGATTAACGAGTATATTTTTGAAGTCAAATCTATATAAATCTAACCTATATAACAGCATTATATTGGAAAATCCTACCGATATAAATCAAATTACACCCATTAGATTTGATTAACAATGTTATATTAAATATTTGAGACATTTTCATTTAAATAATATAAAAATCAATATATAACTAATTACTTATCGATGAAATTTATTGGTATAAGTGATTGAATATAATTAATTTAGAGATGAAAATATGGATAAAAAATGTTTAATATTAGCATTAATGTTAGTATTAATTGTATTTTTAAGTACAACCATAGTATCAGCTGAAAATTTAACTGATACTATAGGAAATAGCGAAAAGCTATCAAGTACAGAAGTTACAATTGAAACTACCGATACTAATGATCAAATTCAAACAAAAATAAATAGTTTAAATGATGGAGATACTTTAAATTTCCAACAGGGAGAATATAAGGACATCTGTATTTATGTAAACAAAAGCATTACAATAAACGGGAATGGATCTACATTATATGGATATGACAGACCATCTGCAAATACCACTCCTGAAATAATCATGAACAAAACCACAGAAGGTGGTTACGCAATTACAAATCTTGCAACATTATACATTCTCAAAACTGATGGTTTAGTCTTAAAAGACATGAAACTTGTCGCAGGGGCAAATAGTGGAACTGATAACGGAGCAGACTCCAGATACAGCAATTGTGTAATATATAATTATTTCTCAAACCATACAACAATTTCAAACACCAGCATTACTGGATGTTCCTGGGGTATTTGGTTCCAAAATTGTGCTGACGGAATTATAGAAAACAATAAAGTTCAAAATCAATTAATTACTGGAATATTCAACTTCCAGTCCCCTAGAACAATAATTAGAAATAACACAGTAACCAATGCCAAAAACCACGGAATTGATGTGAGACATGGCATTGGACCAAATGTTAAAGTTTTAAACAATACTGTGATTGGTGCTAAAGAAGGTATTTATTTATTACATTCAGCAAAACATGTAGTAACTGGAAATATAATAAGAAATTGTAGTTTAAGCTCAATTACATGTTGTGGTGCTAGCCATATAACTATAAACAATAATAAATTATTAAATTCAAGAATTGGAGTTCTTTTAGGTGGAGGACAACCTGTTGGAGGTGCTTACACAGGATATAACAACATTACCATTGGTGAAAACGAATGGAAATTAGATAATTTACCAATGCCACCATCATTTGTATTTTATGTTGCTGAAGCAAAGGGAGATTATGCAAGTACATCTGCTATGATGGGTACCTACACAGACAGTGGACTAACAAATATAACTTATACTGAATATAAAGGAATCGAAACACCAAAACCAATTGTTGTTGATTATGATACAATTTTAAAACCAACCGGTAAAAATGTGACAATTTCTGCAGGAATGACAAATTCCCAAATCCAAACTGCAATTAACGGAATGGAAAATGGAGATACAATAATTTTTGAGAAAGATGCAGTATTTGAAGACATTTGCATTTACATTAATAAAAACATAAAGATTATTGGTAATAATGCAACTTTAAAAGGATTAAACAATACAAACAAAGAAATAATCAATTCTATAGGATTACCAAGCACATACAATGCATTACTTTACTCCGCAATCATATATTCCATCAACAACACCAATGTTGTAATAAGTAATTTAAATTTAATTAGCAATTATCCAAATTATTCCAATCCAAATGGTGAAGAATACAAAACTGCATGTATCTTTGCAGAAAACAGCAAAAACCTCACCATTACCGAATGTGACATTGATGGAGCATCATGGGGATTATTTGTAGGATTCCAAAAAAATGGTTGTCCTAACTCAATAATAACAAACAACAAAGTATCAAACCAATATACAACAGGAATTATCTGCTTTGGATCACAATTCTCCATAGTTGCAAATAATACTGTAACTAATGCTAAAAATCATGGAATCGATGTGAGATTCAAGGCTAATGGATTTAATGTTACCGTATTCAATAATACCGTTTCCGGTGCAAAAGAAGGCATTTATCTTTTACATTCTTCAGGACACAAAGTATATGAAAATACCATTTTAAACTCAAAAATTAGTTCAATTACTTGTTACGGATCAGGAAACGAATACATATTTAACAACACTTTAAGTGGAAGCAGAATAGCTATCTTGCTTGGTGACGGATACTTCAATGTAACTGTAGGTCCAAATACATACAAACCTGATAAATTACCATTCCCACCTACTTTTGAATACTTCATAGTTCAAGGTGAAACCAGATACCAATCTTCAGAAAAGGTAATTGGAACTTATAAAGATTCACAAGCTGTAAACTTAACCGCAAATGATGTGGCTGTAGGATACAAGAAAGGTACATTTGAAATTACTTTAAAAGACAACAAAGGTAAAGCAATAGCTAACAAACCAACAACAATTAGCCTCAATGGTGAAGAATATTCTGTTGTGACTGATTCAAATGGTGTTGCTTCTATTAACTTAACTTTAACTCCTGGAAATTATAGTGCCAATGTACATACTTCAAGTGATTATTACAACAAAGCAGGCAATGCCGAAGCTCTAATCACTGTTAAAGATGACAGAACTGCAACTGCAATAACAGCTAGTGGAAAAACATTCTACTTACAAGCTATTGAAAAAGGCAGCAAATACCAAATAACTCTTAAAGATGCAAACGGTAAAACTTTAGCTGATAAAGATATCACAGTTACATTTAACGGCAAAACCTACAAAACAATAACCAATTCAAAAGGAGTAGCTACTGTTACCCTTAAAGCAACAAAAACAGGTTCTTTAAAAGCTACCGTTAAATTTGCTGGTGATGACGAATATGCAGCAGCTACAAAAACTGCAGCCATCAAAGTCACAAAAGAAGCATCCAAATTAACTGCATCCAAAAAGACTTTCAAGGCTAAAACAAAAACTAAAAAATACACTGTAACCTTAAAATCCAAATCTGGTAAAGCAATATCAAAAGTAAAAGTTACTCTCAAAGTTAAAGGCAAAACCTATAAAGCAACCACCACTGCAAAAGGTAAAGCTACATTTAAAATTACCAAATTAACTAAAAAAGGCAAACACACTGCTACAGTTAAATTTGCAGGCAACAAATACTTTACCGGAAAAACAGTTAAAGCAAAAATAACAATCAAATAAAGAGATTTCCCATAATCTCTTTTAATTTTCTTTTTTTAGTCAAAATCAAAAATAAAAATCAATAAGAGAGATTTAATGCTCCCTTTTAAAAATTCAAATCAGTATGATTTTCTTTTGGAAAAAGCAACATACATTATGAATATTCCAATCAGAATTAAAACAATTTGAGGAAATACTGCAAATATTATTCCTGGAATTATATGCAATTCTGCCAAAAGCCACAAAACACCATAGATTACAAGCAATGCTCCAAACAAAATAGCTAGCTTATACAACAAATCCTTAAAATCATATAATGGCATTCCACCAAACGGACCAGGCACATCATCACCTATAATTCTTTAGTTCCTTTTGGAGTTCCAACAATAACCTTATCGACCATTTGTGAGAAAATTCCGTTTTCAACAACTCCCGGAATTGTATTCAAGTCAATTTCCATATGTTCAGGTGATTCGATTTTCTCAAATTTGGCATCAATGACAAAATTACCATTGTCGGTTATTACTGGACCGTCTTTTCTTTGAGCCATTCTTATTTCACATTTGGCACCCATATCTTCAAGTTCCTTTATGACCATACGGGATGCATCAGGCAATACCTCAACAGGAACAGGGAATGTGCCTAAATCTTCAACACATTTTGATTCATCGACAATAACAATGAATTTCATTGCAGCATAATCTACAATCTTTTCTTTAGTATGTGCCGCTCCTCCACCTTTAATTAAGTTGAATTCACTATCCACTTCATCAGCACCGTCCACTGACAAGTCAATGTCGTTTTCTTCCAAAGTAGTGATTGGAATATTCCATTGTTTGGCTATTAATAATGATTGAAATGATGTTGGAATTCCTTTTACGTTGATTCCTTCATCTTTAATTCTCATACCCACTTTTTCTATAAAGTAATGTGTTGTTGAACCTGTACCAAGTCCTAAAACCATACCATCCTTAACATATTCAGCAGCCTTATAACCTGCATTTTTCTTACTAGAATCATTACTGCTAGCGCTTTTCATTTAAATCACAAACCCCAAAGTAAGATTATTAAGTTTATAACCTTTTTTACATTCTTCTTTATGTTTTCCATTGTTTTCTAAAACAATGCATTTGTCATTTTCCTGAAGTCCATCAGGGAAACACAAATCATGAAAATCACATTTCTCATCACAATCATGAGCATTATAAGTAAATGTTGATCCTTCAAAAATGTTTTTTGAAGTGGTCAATAAGTCTATTTTGGCAAAATCTATTTCAACAGGAATAACAACTCCTTCTGCATGAATTGGACATTTCTGTTCGCTGTCCTTAACATCCACTACAACATATTTCCTGTTTAATTCCAGGTTTCCAACGCAAGATGATTTAAACCTACAGTTTTCACACTCATCAGCCGGACCTAGAAAAACAAATTCCTGCCCTTTTTTTGCTAAATCTTTTCCTATCAATGTAATCATCTAAATCACCTCTGTTTTATAAGCCAATTCATATGCTGCTTCTTTTGAAATTCCATTATCACCTAAAATAGTATATCTTTCAGGCCTGATTTTATGAGCCATCACCAATGCCTCAATTATGTCTTCTTCTGATATTCCCACTTCCTGGGCGGTTGTTGGTGCTTGTACAGATTTAAGTGTATCTTTTATTGCTTTCCAATCGCCTCCATGAAGATACATCATCAGAATAGTTCCAATACCACATTGCTCACCGTGTAATGCAGGCTTGTCCAAAATCTTATCCAATGCATGTGAGAACAGATGTTCTGACCCGCTGGCTGGACGTGATGAACCTGCAATGCTGATAGCCATTCCACCACTGAACAATGATTTCATGACTATTCTTGCACTTGCCTCAAGATTTGGCTTTATATTGGCCACATTATCCGTGATTAAATGCGCCGACATGATTGACAGTGCAGCTGCTGATTCACTGATAGGTTCATTTTTTAGCCTATGAGCCAATTCCCAATCTTTAATGGCTGTAAAATTTGCAATCAAATCAGCACATCCTGCAGACAGCAGTCTGAATGGGGATTGTGCAATAATCTCAGTATCGGCAATTACAGCTATTGGAGACTGTGCTTTAGCAGATGTTGAAGTATTAGGGTCTTTAATTGAAGCTAAAGGAGATACAATACCATCGTGTGAAGCTGTTGTTGGCATGGAAACAAAATAAACACCCTGATTATGTGAAGATAGCTTGGCTACATCGATTATTTTTCCCCCACCAATGCCTAAAACAGCAGTGTCTGAAGTAATCAATTCTTCAACTTCGGCTATTGAATCGTATGTTGCATTGTTGACTTTAATAACATCCCATTCAATGCCTGCTTTTTCAAGGCTTTCTATTGCAGGTTTTGCACCTGCTTCATATGTATGATTGCCTGTAACGATTAAAATCTTTTTATCCAAATGCAAAGACTTACAAATTTCTCCCGTATCTTTTATAATACCAGGATCAATGTAAACTTCACGAGGCATTTGTATTTTCCTATTGCTCATAATATCTCCTAAAATAAATTATACATTAATATATATGTAAAAAGTAATTATAAATAACTTTCTTATGAAAAAATGTCACAACCACTACAAGAAACTTCATCATTAAATAAATTTAATACTTATTAAAAATAGATTATTTAATATTATAAAAATTTATTAGGTGATATGGTGGAAAATTTTGATGAATGGTTTCATGATATTTTAGAAAATGCAAATATTACTGATTCAAGATATCCTATTAAGGGAATGGCGGTATGGATGCCATACGGTTTTCAAATAAGAAAACACTCCATGAACATTATAAAAAAATTATTGGATAAGGACCACGAAGAAGTATTATTCCCAATGCTTGTACCTGAAACTGAACTTGCAAAAGAAGGAATTCACGTAAAAGGATTTGAAGATGAAGTATATTGGGTTACAAAAGGAGGGCAAACTGATTTAAATGAACATTTAGCCTTAAGACCTACAAGCGAAACAGCAATTTATCCGATGTATTCATTATGGATTAGAACACATATTGACCTTCCAATCAAAATGTATCAAATCGTAAATACATTTAGATACGAAACAAAACACACAAGACCATTGATTCGTGTAAGAGAAATTACAACATTTAAAGAAGCCCATACTGCACATGCAACTAAAGAGGAATCCGATGAACAAATCCAAGACTTTATTGAAATTTACAAAGAATTCTTTGATGATTTGGGTCTCCCATATTTAATTTCTAAAAGACCAGAATGGGACAAATTCCCAGGAGCAGACTACACTATGGCCTTTGATGTAATAATGCCAAACGGAAAAACATTACAAATTGGTACAATCCACAATTTAGGTCAAACTTTTGCAAAAACATTTGACATTACCTTTGAAGATAAAGACGGTCAACACAAACTCGTCTATCAAACATGTGCAGGATTATCTGATAGAGTAATCGCATCAGTTATTGGAATTCACGGAGATGACAAAGGTTTACGCTTACCACCAAAAGTATCACCGAACCAAGTTACAATAATCCCAATTTTATTTAAGAAAGGAAAAGAGGAAGTTCTTGCAAAATGTGCTGAAATAAAGGAACAATTGGAAGCTGAAGGCATTAGAGTTAACCTTGATGACAGAGACATCAGGCCGGGTAAAAAATTCAATGATTGGGAATTGAAAGGAACTCCAATCAAGCTTGAATTAGGTCCGCGTGATTTGGAAAACAATATTACCATAGCCATGAGAAGAGATGAGGAAGAAAAAATAGAAATTCCATTGGATGATGCATTGGCAGATAATGTCATTGAAT
>NZ_CAJOJM010000015.1:62724-71185 GCF_905234905.1 Methanobrevibacter sp. UBA188
CCGAACATGTCAAATTCACAGAAAACATAGACGAAATTTCAGAGCTTGTTGAAGCTGGAAATGTAGTCAAATTCTACTGGTGTGGAGATGAAGCCATAGGTAAGGAAATCGAAGAAAAAACAGGCTATGACATTTTAGGAATTCAAGAAGAAATATCTGAAGGCAAATGTATAGCCAGCGACAATGATGCAAAATACATTGCTTTAATAGCTAAAACTTACTAGTGATAATATGGACAATATTTATGCAATAATTCCAGTAAGCAAATTCAAAAATGCAAAAACAAGGCTTTCTCCTTTTTTATCAGAAGAAGAAAGGGAAAAACTCCTGAAAGTAATGCTTCAGGATGTAACCGATGCCCTAAAAAGATATGTCGATAAAATTTTCATAATCAGCAGAGATGAAGACGTCCTCACTTACGCTAAAAGCCTTAAATTGGATACTATTCTTGAAAATGAAAATTCCAATCTAAACAAAGCATTAACACAGGCAATGAAATTCTGCAAAGGTAAAACCCGAAAGGTCATAATTGTTCCATCAGACATCCCATTGATAGGAAAAACAAACATTGCCATGTTAATTGAAGCATCAAAAAGTCTAGATTTCATTATTGTCCCATCTAAAGGTGGAGGGACAAATATGATGATTATGAAGCCTATGGCTATTCACACTCATTTTGAAGGGTTCAGCTATAAAGAGCATGTCAATGCTGCAGAAAGGAAAAAACTAAACCCCCAAGTTCATGATTCACTATTCATGGCTTTGGATGTCAATACTGCAGAAGATTTGGGTGAAATCATGATTCACGGTGAAAAAACCCATACCAGAAAATATCTAAAAGAGTTGAAAGTGCAGTTTGAGCCTTTCCGTGGAAGTGAAAGAATTAAAGTTACAAGAGCTGATTAGATGATTGTAATGAGCATAGCCGGTGTTGACCCTTCTGCCGGAGCAGGTGTTTTTGCAGATTTAAAGACATTTCAGGCAATTGGTGTTTATGGAACCGGCATCGTAACAGCTCTAACCGCACAAAATCCCTATAAATTCTTTTCAACATTGCCTGTCAGTGAAGACTACATTACTGAGCAAATTGATGCAGTAATGGATTCATATGATGTCGAATTTATAAAAACAGGAATGTTATATTCCCCGGAAATAATCAAATTGGTTTCTAAAAAAATCAAGGAATATGACTTAAAGGCAGTGGTAGATCCAGTCATGGTTGCAACATCCGGCGGAGACTTAACTCAACAAGACATTGCAAAGGCATTGAACAAATATCTGCTTCCAAACTCCATTTTAACAACACCAAATATTGCCGAAGCCGAAAAGTTAACCGGCTTAAAAATTAATTCGAAGGAAGATGCTATTAAAGCCTGTGAAAAAATAGTTTGTGACAGCCTCATTACCGGAGGACATTTGGATGGAATAAACACCATTAACATCAATGGCGAGATCCTGATTGAAAAACAGGAATTAATAGAAACAGATAATTTGCATGGAACAGGCTGTAATTTATCATCAGCAATTGTTGCATATTTGGCAAAAGATAATGATTTAAAAACAAGTATTTTAAAATCCCTCGATTATGTCTATGAAGGGATAAAAAATGGAAATTACGGAACTTTAATAGCTAAAATATAATGTTAAAAAAAAAAAGAATTAACTGAGATATAGCTGAAAAGCTAGTCTCCCATATCTAAATTTTCGACAATAGACTCTTGAAGAGCTATAAATTCTTTAGATTCTCTTTTTCTCGGTCTTTCAATATCTACATCTATGATATTTGCAATTTTACCAGGATTTTTATCCATAATGACAATTTTATCTGCAAGATATACTGCTTCATCAACATCGTGAGTAACAAAAACAATTGTATTTTCAAATCTTTTCCAAACCCCAATCAGTTGTTCTTGAAGCTTATGTCTATTTTGCATATCCAATGCAGAAAATGGCTCATCCATAAGTAAGATTGGTGAATGATTAAGCAAAGATCTAATAATTGCAACCCTTTGCTTCATACCACCTGAAAGTTCATGTGGATAGCTATCCTTAAAGTCAATTAAACCAACACTTGTCAAGTATCTCTCAGCAGCTGCAATATTTTCTTCCTTGCTTCCCTTTTTTGTCATTTCCAAACCAAAAGTTACATTTTGAAGGACAGTTAACCAAGGAAATAGTGAATATTGTTGGAAAATTACGGCTCTGTCACCAGATGGCTTTTTAACAACTTCACCATTGGCAACAATTTCACCGGAAGTAGGTTGGTCCAATCCTGCAATCAATCTTAAAAGAGTTGTTTTACCACATCCTGATGGTCCTAAAAGGCAAATTAACTCCCCATCATCAATAGTTAAATTAATATCCTCTAAAACAGATAATTTATCTGATTTTTTACCTTCAAAGGATTTATTAATATTTTTTACATCAATTGACATTCATAACACCTACCAAAATATCCTGTTTTGAATTCTTGTAAATATAAAGTCAAATATAAGTCCAATTAAACCAATTACAAGCATACCAACAACAGTAGTACCAGTATCAAACAGGTTTGTTGCAGTTAAAATCATATAACCTAAACCACTACTTGAACCAATCATTTCAGCTGAAATAGTACACATCAATGCAATACCAATACCTACCTTTAAACCAGATACGACATAAGGAACTGCAGAAGGTAAAACCACACGTCTTAAAACATTCCAATCAGTAGCCCCAAGAGTTTGAGCTGATTCCACTAAAACTTTATCAGTTCTTTTAACACCATCAGTAGTATATACCAAAATAGGGAATACACATCCCATAAATATAATGAATACTGCAGGAACGGTTCCTATTCCAAACCATAAAATTGAAAATGGAATCCATGCAACAGGAGGGATTGGTCTTAAAACACTTATTACAAAAGTACATAAATCTTCCAAAGTCTTATACCACCCAAGTAAAATCCCAAGAGGAATAGCCACTAAAGATGCCAAAATTAAACCAGCAAATACTTTAAATAATGTATCAATAGTATTAGTGAGCAATTTTCCATTTTGAATAACTACCCATGCAGAATTGATTACATCAATAGGTCCCGGCAAGATATATGAAGAAAACAATCCCAAACCATTAGTTATCAAATACCAAAAAAATATTAAAATTATCGGTAAAATTATTGGGACAAACCTATTATTATAATTATCAAACATTTCATCACTTAATTTAAAATTTTTATACATTAATAATTATGTTAACATAATATAAAAACTTTAAAAAAATATTAAAAAAAAGAAAAAATTAAGAAGCATCAGCCACTTCAATAGCTTCTACTTCTATACCTTTGTTATAGTCTTCATCTTTTAGAACTGATTTGGTACTCATAGCTCCAAACAACATTGTAGACAAATTGTGTATCATTGAAGATGTTGATGGGGAGATTACACCGAATACACCTAATACAAGAAGTGAACCGTTTACCAATACAATATTACGATAATTGTCATTAATCTTGTCTAGCATTCCAGTACTTAATTTTCTAAGTGTTACAAGGTCATATAAATCATCTGACAATAATGATATGTCTGCTACTTCACGGGCAATATCTGATGAATTTTTCATTGAAACAGATACATCTGCCGCCGCTAGCGCTGGTGAATCATTAATTCCATCACCGACCATTATTACAGTCTTGCCTTCATCCTTAAACTCTTCAACAATTCTTGATTTATCTTCTGGAAGCACTTGAGACCTATATTCTGTGATACCTAAAGCTTTTGAAGCTGCTTTTGCACCGCTTTCACTGTCTCCAGTAAGCATCACTATATTTTCAATGCCTAAAGACTTAAGTTCTTCAATAACATATTTTGCTTCTTCACGTACAGGATCATCAATACAGATAATTCCCTCAAGCTTTCCATCAATTGCCAGATAAACAACAGAATGTTCCTTGGCAGCTTTATTGACTTTTTTATCCTGAGTTTTGGTTATCTTAACCTTTTCATCATCGAATAAGAAGTGTTTTGAACCAATCACGGCACGTTTACCATCATATTCAGTTGCAATACCATGAGCTACAATATATTCAACTTCACTGTGGTCTTCTTCATGCTTCAAACCTTCTTTTTCAGCTTGTTTTACAATAGCGGCAGCAATACTATGAGCAAAATGCTCTTCAATACACGCAGCCATAGTCAAGATTTCATCACGAGTGTATCTTTTAGACATAAGAATAACATCTACAACCTTAGGTGTTGCATTTGTTAATGTTCCAGTCTTATCAAATACAATTGTATCCGCATTGGCATAATTTTCAAGGAATTTTCCACCTTTAATCATCATTCTGTTATCTGATGCTTCGCGCATAGCAGATATGATGGACAATGGAGTAGTCAATTTGATTGCACAGGAGAAATCAACCATCAATACAGATAATGCCTTTGTTGGATTTCCTGTAATTAAATAAGTCAAAGCAGTTGCAATGAAACTATATGGAACAATTGAATCTGCGAGCTTTTCAGCCTTGCTTTGCGTATCCGCCTTTAACTCCTCAGAATTTTCGATTAAATCAATAATCTTATTTAATCTTGTTTCCTTATTCATCGAGTAGACTTCAACAATCAAGTTTCCTTCTTCAATCACAGTTCCAGCATGAACTGTTTTTCCAGGTCTTTTATGAACGGCTAATGGTTCGCCAGTCATTGACGCTTCATTGACCATCCCTTCACCTTCAATTACTTTTCCATCAACAGGAATTACATCGCCCATATGTACTTTAATCTTATCTCCTTTATCAATGTCCACGACAGGACATTGTTTTTCCTCACCATCCTCACCGATTATCCAAACGGTATCAATATTTAAAGCCAAACTATCTTTGAGTGTTGATTTGGCTTTTTGTAGTGTGTAATCTTCAAGTTCATCGGAAATTGACAATAAGAACATCATAGAGCTCGCTGGTTGATACTGTTTTAACAATAATGAACCAGCAACTGCTGCACCATCAAGGAGTGCAACATCGACACGGAAACTAGTTAAACTATCTAAGCCTCCAGAGACATACTTTAAAGCACGGAAAATTGTTAAGGCATTCTTGATAGGTATCGGCAAGAATAATCTTCCCAGTAACCTTTTAAAAATCATTTTAGATAATTTTAAATAAAAATCATCAGTGATTTCTTTTGAAACTTGAGTTTGTGTTGGTTCAGCCTCAAACAAATCATCCAATGTAATTCCTCTCAAGATATCAAATATTTTCTCTTTATTTTCGATACCCTCTTCATAGTATATTAATATACTACCATTCCTATGAGAAGTATAGACCTCATAGATAAAACTCTGATTCAAAAGTAATGAAGCAAGACCATAACCTTCCTCTTTAGTGAAGGCCCATTTGCCAGCACGAACCCTTAAACGAGATCCGTTATCATACATTACTTGGAATTTCATTTTTCAACCTAAAAAAAAATAAACTTACTTTTTAGCTTCAACGTATATTTCTTTTTTGTCTTCTTCGTGTGCGTCGAGTACAATCTCTTCAGCATTTTCTTTCATGTCCTGGAAGCATTCTTCTGCATCTTTTCTAACAGACATTACAGATGCCATTCCTTGAGTTGCTGCATCTTTTACAGTTTTAGATTCAATTATTTTTTTACCGACAATTGCAGTTGCGATTCCAGCTGCAAAAATCAATGCATGTTTATGTTCTGCACATTTTTCAAAAATTTCATTTCTTATCATTTTAACTTCTCTCCTCTAATTTTAAAATAAAGTGATATTTAGGAGAACCTAAATTCCCCGACATTTATGTAATATGTACTTTATATTATATAAATTTTAGGTTAACCTAAATTAATGTGCAAAAACTGTCATGCCTAAAAACCAATAGCAAACATTATATAGAAAAACCAATAATAACAAAACAAAAGCAAAAATGGTGAGAAATTGAATATACATAAAAAATTTTTCTCAAAAATCGGATTCAATTATTTGATATTCGGACTGCTAGCGTTAATATTTCAAATAATACTGGTGAATATTTTAGGATTCTATGATGATAAATTACTTGGCAATGTTAATGTCTTGTCAATTTTATCTGGAATCTGCAATTATATACTACCATTGCCAATTTTCATTTATCTAATGAGAAAAATAGAATCGAAAACACTTGAAAAGGAAAACATTAACTTCAAAAAATTCATTATCTATATTGCCATTTCACTAACCCTGATGTGGATAGGTAACATTGCTGGCCTTTTAATCACATCATTACTTAGTGCAGCCACACATTCAGACATCTCAAATCCTGTTGTTGAGCTGATAAATTCTTCAAACATCATATTGAATCTTTTGCTAATCAGTATAATAGGCCCCGTATTTGAAGAACTGCTATTTAGGAAGATATTAATTGACAGAACTATAAAATATGGTGCAAAAGTATCCATAATACTTTCAGCATTGCTATTTGCATTTTTCCATGGAAATGTAAACCAATTCTTTTATGCATTCTTGATTGGTGGATTTTTCGCTTACGTATACATAAAAACAGGAAAAATAAAATACTCAATAGCATTGCATATTATTCTTAACCTGATGGGATCTGTAGTGAGTCTATTTGTAGGTGAAGCAGGCCAGGCAATTGCTCAAAACTCATTCAACATGTTCGATTTAGGGATAGTGTTAATCTACTTTATTGTAATCATTATTGCCTTTTTAATTGGAATTTATGAATTGATAAACTATAAAAAGGCCAAATTCAATGGGGCAAAAACAGAAATATATCTAAAAAACCCTTTAAAAACAGTTATCTTAAATCCTGGAATGATATTTTTTATGATATTCTTCATTTGTGAAATCATATATCAATTGCTGTAAAAAAAAGAAAAAAAAGAAATATTATTCCAGATTTTCCTCTTCTTCAATAGATGCAACAACACTATTTAGAATTTGAAGTGATTTGGAAAATGCAGGCATACCTGAAGTTAATAATACAACCCTCAAAACATCAACAATCTCTTCTTTGGTAATGCCCAAAACTTCAATAGCACTTCTCATTTGCTTTTTGGTAGCTCTTGGATCTGCACGGGAAGCAGTGATACCAATAGCAATTAATTTTTGAGTTTTGTAATCTAAAACCTTACCATCCCATACAGTATCGTTAATGTTAGATACCAATTCAAACAAGTCCTGATGGCTATCTTTTAACTCCCTTATACCTTTACCGTAATATACATCTCCTTTCATATTATGTCCTCTCCAAAATAATTTTAATTAATTAATGATTTCATTTTTAAATTATATATAATTAATCTAGTTATAGTAATACTTCTGCAATGAAATTCATTCTTAATGATTTATCGACATATATGATAGGAATAAAGAATATTCATTCAAACATTACTAAAACCATTACTTTAATATTTATATACTTATTAAGTTAAACTAAATATAGTTAAATAAGCACTGGTAAAAATGAAGAATACTTCAAATTAATGCATATTGGGCGATAATATGGGAATCTATTGGTATGGGCAGATGAATATTAAAGGAAGAAGTAAAGATCTTAACAAATTTGAAGAAAAATATCCTCAAATCCATCAATTTTTCACTGAATTTGATATTTGGCCATGGATTGATGAATATGAACGCACCGAAAGCGAAATAAATGTTAAGATTTCCGGCAAAACACATCCGTATCAGGGTCAATTTGAAAAAATGATGGAAAAATATAAAAACTCAAATTTAACCATGTCTGTTCTTGTTGAATCCGAATTGGACTATATTGAGTTGTCACAAAATAAGATTCTCAGTCGTGATAAGTTCACTCCCAATCTTGTTTCAGATTCATCAAAAATCCTAGATTTTCTTGACAAGAAATATAATCTCATCCCCATATTTGGAAACGTTATTATTCTTGAGGATGATGGGCATACAGAATGGAAACAGCTAGCGGAATATAAAAATGTTTTCAATGCTGAAAAACTTAAATTCAAATCAAATAGGCAGTATATGCCATACGATACTGCACTATCCAACATGACTCTCAATTATTCTGGAAATAGAACAATTGATAAAGTTAAAACAATTGATTTTGCAAATTCCCTTATTGAAGATTATTACCCTTGCAATCTTGTTTTTAAAATAATTTCAAAATCAGAATCTGAAGAACTAATTAAAACACTTAAAGATAGATTTGAAATTGTTAAAATAATTAAACCACAAATTCTGAATAAAAGAAGCTCTACAAGATATGTTGTATGTTTGAAAGGCGGTGGTAATTCTTATGAATGTGTCTCAAAACTGATATGGATTTAACAGATTTTTCTTTAAGGATTATGCCAATTTCTGAAGAAATATCTGATTAATAGAAAATTTCTGAATATAAATTTAAAATATGACATTAACATCAGCCATTTGAGATCTGAAAATTGCTTTGAAAAACCCTGCTATATGTATGAGTTGAATCAAGTTTGATTTTCAA